>QZJM01000006.1 GCA_003605065.1 Dethiobacter sp.
TGTAGACACCCATGAAGCTTTGCTTCACCATCGGAGGAATGAAAATGCTCTCTCATGGGCAAAGGATTATTTATGACAGATTTGCATTTTCAGGATAGTATTAGTCTAAATTTTTTCCTGTAGAGGTAATGGTCAGCCTGCCGTGTTTTACACCTTTAACACTAATAAGGCGTTCAGCGATCTGGCGTACTTCCCGGGCCATTCCTTTCACGGCCAGTACTTCCAGGCAGTTATGATGATCCAGGTGCATGTGCATTGTGGAAAGGATTAAATGGTGATAATTATGCTGCAGTTCCAACAACAGGTCACTTAATCCCCTTACATGGTGGTCGTAGATGAGTGTTACTGTACCGGCCACCTCTTCATCCTCTTTCCCCCATTCCATCTCAACCAGCTGGTTACGAATTAAATCGCGGATGGCTTCGGAGCGATTATGGTAACCTTTTTGCACAATTAGCCTGTCAAATGATTCCAATAGGCTCTCGTTGATAGAAACCCCAAAGCGAATTAGATCCGACATGTCTTGCCTCCTCTATTGTTAATTTTCCGGCCATTTTCATAATTATTATAGCATAATTTTAAATTTAGTCTAATCTTTAGCTCTTTTAATGTCTAAAAAATGGAAATTTAGCTCATACTATAATAAAGATATTTTTATAGTATTTTTTACCCAGGGAGGAAATGGACTTATGCATAATTTTAAAAAAGTCAAAATTAGTGGTGTAAATACTTATGATCTGCCTACAATATCATGGGTACAAATGAAAAAGCTTTTTCAACGCCTGGAGAACGGTGAAACGGAAGTAAGGGAAGAGCTTATCAAATGCAACTTAAAGCTGGTTTTGAGTGTTCTTAAGAATTTTACCAATCGCGGAGAAAATATGGATGACCTCTTCCAAATAGGATGTATTGGTTTGATGAAGGCTATAGATAATTTCCGGCTGCAGCATAGTGTTAATTTTTCTACCTATGCCGTTCCCATGATTCTCGGGGAAGTCAAACGTTACCTGAGGGATAATAATTATATTCATATGAGCCGTTCTCTTAAAACAACTGCCCAGAAAATCCAAAATGTCAGGGATAACCTCATGCAAAAGAATCAAAAAGAGCCCACCTTAAGTGAACTTGCTTCAGAAATGGGTATTACACCGGAAGAGATCGTCCTGGCCTATAATGCCAGTATGGAACCTCTTTCATTTTTTGAGCCTGTTTTTAATGACAGTACTGATCCCCTGCATATTATTGATCTTCTTAAAGATGTCCAAAATGAAGATGAACAATGGTTAGAAACTATTGCTCTTAAGGAAGCTCTGGGAAAACTAAGCCCCCGGGAAAGATATATTCTCATAGCGCGGTTTTTCCAGGGAAAAACACAGATGGAAGTGGCACAAAAGGTAGGTATTTCCCAGGCACAGATATCCAGGATTGAAAAAGCCGCTTTACGTTTTATACGCCGGTATTATAAGGATCAGGTTACTCCAAAAGAACAGTTCTCCAGGGAGAGACTTACGGAGTCGGGGAGTGTACGCAAAGAAAATGAAATATAGAAATAACATTTTATATGAAAAGACAAGGTGTTTTTTCTTTCCTTTTTTTAGGGTGCTCTCCTGTGCTCTTCTAATAATATTTCTTCTTGCCTCCGGAACCCCGTTTTTTCTGCAGGACAAGCCTGATTTTTTATCTCCGGCAACTGGCGCGGATAAACAAGGCGAAATAGTCAAAGCGGAGGAAATTATTCGCTTTCATGTCAGGGCTCACAGCAACAGCCCCGGGGACCAGGAGATCAAAAATTATCTGGCCCAAAAAATACTCTGTCTGTATGGTTCCCGCTGGAGTAATTGCCATAGCAGAGAAGAACTTCGTCTTTTAATGGCTGAGGATAGAGAAGCTATGGAGGTTACGGCCCACGAGATCCTGGAGGAGAATGGTTTTTCCCATGATGTAAAAATATCGCTGGAAAAAAGCCTGTTTCCGGCACGTCTTTATTACGGGAAGCTTTACCCGCCAGGAGAATATGAAGCTCTTAATATGATCATTGGAGATGGTGATGGTGAAAACTGGTGGTGTGTTCTTTTCCCGCCCCTTTGTTTGAACCTGATTCTTCCCCCGCCAAATGAAGGAATAGGCAAGCTTCCCGTAGAAGAAAAAGACAGTGAAAGCTTTAACCAGGCGGCACCTAAAGAAAACAAGAAGCCTGAATGGCGCTTCTGGCTGCTGGAGGTTCTTACTGGTAAAAAAGCTGGAAAGTAAATAAAAGCACTAAAAAATCTATTCTCTGGTTCATCAAGTGAAATTAATCACTATTCACAAAATTGCGGATTTAATTTTTCGGCCTTCGCTCCCTTTTTAAAAAAAGGAAAAACACAAGTCATAAAGAATTCTATAGTTATAACGGGTGTTAATCCAGGAGGATTTGCCTTTGAACGTCTGGCTTGTTGCAGTAGGTATGCTCAGCGGCCTCGGTCTGTTTCTCTTTGGAATACAAATGATGGCTTCGGGTATGCAGAAAGTGGCTGGGGATAAGCTCAGGCGCATTCTGGAAGTATTAACCGGTAAACCGGTAATTGGGGTATTTACGGGCATACTTGTAACCATCCTGGTTCAAAGCAGCAGTACTACCACCGTAATGCTCGTAGGTTTCGTAAATGCAGGCTTAATGAACCTTTCGCAGGCCGTTAGTGCTATTATGGGGGCCAATATTGGGACAACCATTACCGCCCAGATAATTTCCTTTAAACTGGAATCCATAGCGCTTCCTTTTATCGGTGTGGGTGGTCTCCTAAATTATTTTGGCCGGCGCAGGATATACCGTTACATGGGGCAAACTATACTGGGGTTCGGGCTGTTGTTTTTGGGCATGATTACCATGTCTCAAGCCATGCATCCTTTAAGGGAAAATGCCGTGTTCTTAAACCAGCTGGTTAGATTCGGAAAACAGCCCCTGCTCGGCATTTTGTTTGCCGCCTTTTTTACAGCCCTTATTCAAAGCAGCAGCGCGGCTACGGGTATAATTATTGCCCTGACTTTACAGAATTTGGTCACCCTTGAAGCTGCCATTCCCCTGATCCTGGGAACGAATATCGGAACCTGTATTACCGCACTTCTGGCCAGTATGGGGGCTTCTTTATCAGCCAGGAAAGCAGCAATATCTCACGTCCTTTTTAATGTTTTCGGCGTTTTGCTGGCCATGATTTTTTTAAAGCCTTTTACCCTCCTCATCCTGGAATCGGCCCCTACCGTAGCACGGCAGACGGCCAACGCCCATACGCTTTTCAATGTTTTAAATGCGATTGTTGTCTTTCCTTTCTTTAAATATTTTATTCGCTTTATAAACTGGATTGTTCCCGGCGAAGATGTAACTATGGACATGGGCCCGAAATATCTCGATAAAAGGATGCTAAAGGCGCCCGCTGCCGCCATCAGGGCGTGCAAGCAAGAACTTTTAAGGATGGCTAATATGGCCCGTGATATGGTCAGGGAGTCTGTAGATGTTTTTTGCAAGCTTAACCGTAAAAAAATACCCCATATTTTGCAAACGGAAGAACTTTTAGATGGATTGGAGAAAGAAATAAATTTATATTTGCAGGAATTATCGCAGCATTCTCTGACCCGGCAGCAGACGACAATAGTTTCAGGCATTATGAGCGCTGCCAATGACCTGGAGCGAATCGGAGATCATGCCCGAAATATCGCTTACTGTTCAGAACTGGTCATGGAGGATAAACTGCAGGTAACTGCAATGGCCAAACAGGAAGTTTACAGCCTCTTTGAAAAGGTAGATGATATGATGGCCAAGGCTATTACAGCCCTTGCGGAAGAAAATGTCCAGCTTGCCAGGGAGGTTATCCGCCAGGATGATCTTGTTGATGAACTGGAACGCATTTTAAGAAAAAGCCATATTGATCGGGTAAACCGCAAGGAATGTATTCCTTCAGCGGGTGTCATTTACCTTGATGTTTTGAGCAACCTGGAAAGGGTTGCTGATCATTCCACCAATTTAGCTCAAGTAGTGACCGGAGAATTCTAAAACATGTTTTTAAGAGTGGTGTAATAAAATGAAGAAAAAAATATCCGAAATGGAGAGCCAGTTTAAAGAACACCGCCTGACCCCGCAAAGAAGGCTGGTGCTGGAAATATTCCTGGAAAACAAGGAAAGACATTTAAGCGCAGAGGAGGTATTCCAGCTCAGCAGGGAAAAAGGGGAGGAAATCGGGCTTGCTACGATCTACCGTACTCTGGAGCTGTTGGAAGCCCTGGGTCTTTTACGCAAGATGAACTTTGGGGACGGGCGCAGCCGTTATGAGCTTGTCCAGCTGGATTTAACTGAACATCATCATCATCATCACCTTGTTTGCCTCTCCTGCAGCAGGATTTTTGAAGTTGAAGAAGATTTTCTCCACCAGCTTGAAGAAATTATTGAACAAAAACACCATTTTTCTATTGTAAACCATAACCTGCAATTTTTTGGTTACTGTAAATATTGCCGACAAGATGTTTAAAAAAAGGCGATTTGCTCGAAAGTTTGCGAGGTAAAATTATTCCATTATCAACAAGGTTCTGAAAATTCCGTATAATATTTACAGGAAGGGAGAAAAATATTATGCCGGCTAAGGAGGAAAAAGAAAAACGCCTGGAAGAAATCCTGAAAGAAATGAAGGGGGTTGTGGTTGCTTTTTCGGGAGGAGTGGACAGCACTTACCTTCTGGCCAAAGCCAGGGAAGTTATTCAAAACAATGTTATCGCCGTTACGGCTATTTCTCCGCTCCATCCGCTAAGAGAAATAGAAGAAGCTAAAGAAAGAGCAAGCCAGCTAAAGGTAGAACACGTTCTCCTGGAAAGCAAAGAGCTGGAGAATGCGGAATTCAGATCAAACCCCCCTCACAGGTGCTATCTTTGCCGCAAGATGCTTTACAGCCATTTCAGGGAATTGGCACGTCAAAAGGATATCTCCCATATTTTAAACGGAAGCAACAAGGATGATGGTGAAAAGGCACGTCCCGGTATGAGGGCCGCCCTGGAATACGATGTCCGCTCCCCGTTGCAGGAAGCAGGGTTGCTTAAAAGGGAAATTCGCCAGCTTGCCAGGGAAGCCGGCCTTCCCAACTGGAATAAACCAGCCCTGCCATGCCTGGCTACACGTTTTCAGTATGGAGAACAACTGACCCTGACAAAGCTTGAGCAGGTGGAGCGTTCCGAGGATTTTTTGCGTTCCATTGGCTTTGAAAAATTAAGGGTTCGCTATCATGGCGAAATTGCCCGCCTGGAACTTGACAGCTCCATGATGGAAGAAATTATGAGCAGGCGTAAGAAAATTGCCATTGTCCTGCAAAAGTTGGGCTTTACGTATGTAACCCTGGATTTGTGCTCGGCCATGGAGGAAAAGGAATAACCAGGTACTATGTCAGCATCTTCCAGACCTGCTGGTAGATTTTTTTGAGGGGTATACCTTGTTCACGGGCAATACGGAGGCAATCATCATACTCCGGGGCAATATTATGGTAATGAGGGGGTTGGCCGGCAAGTTTTACTCTTACCGGTCCCCAGGGTGTTTCCACCAGGGTTTGTTGCCGGGGTAACATGATTTTTTCGGCGCTCTGCCGCCTGTATCCCAGTGTGGTAGTCTCCTGGAGAAGAATTTGACCCAGCTGATGAGATTTTTGAGGGTTTGCCAAAACGGTAATTTTAACGGCAGGCCTGTTTTTTTTCATTTGGATAGGGGTAAAATAGACATCCAGGGCGCCGGATGAAAACAGTCTTTCCAGGACATAGTTATAAATTTCGGGGTTAAGATCGTCAATATTAGCCTCCATAATCTCCAATGGTTCAGCCAGGAGATTTTCCCGGAAACAGGCGTCTGAACCGGTGGAAAGCAGTTCACTGCCGGTAAATTTGCCCTTAAAGGCCCTGACAATATTGGGGTAGTTAAAGTCTTTGGAGCCGGCGCCGTAGCCAATGCTTTCTATGATTATAGGGGGTACCGGCAAAAAACCGGAACAAAGGGTGCCCAGTATGGCTGCTCCGGTGGGAGTTACTGTTTCTCCTTCCAGGGGCAGCCCGTAACAGGGAATACGAAATTCCTTTATTATTTCCACAGCAGCCGGGGCCGGCAGGGGAATCCGGCCATGACCTGTTTTTATCCAACCCCTTCCCAGGGGAAGAGGAGAGGCGTAAATTTTTTCTACTCCCAGCATCTCCAGGGCTATAATGCAGCCGGCTATATCCACGATAGAATCAACTGCACCGATTTCATGGAAATGAACTTTATCGGCAGGGATCCCGTGAACTTTTGCTTCTGCCTGCGCCAGGGTTTGGAAAACGGCGATGCTTTTTTCTTTTACCGGGGGGGATAAGTTTGCCAGGTGGATTATTTCTTTGATTTCAGGAAGGTTCCGGTAAGGCTGTTTCTCCGTTACTTGAATTTTGACCTGCAAGGCGCTGAGGCCATTTTTACTGGTTCTTTCGCTCTTAAAGGTATAACCCTGCAGGGGCAGGAGAGATAACTGCTCTCTCAGTTCTTCCGCAGAAAGGCCGCAATCAAGTAAAGCAGCCAAAAGCATATCTCCGGCAGCGCCCATAGGGCATTCCAAATATATTCCCTGCATAATTTAGTTCACCTTTCCGCCGGTGGATTACTGTAATCCGGATAGGTTATGATATTAACACCGGGAAAAAATTTGTACAACAAAAATATTATATCAAAAAAAGAAGGTCTATGGTAATATTTCTACAAGGATTATTTTTCTATATCGGAGGTGTAGATCGGACTTGACATGGCCTAGTGTTAAGGGGACAATTATACTAAAAGCTGGCAGCCCCAATGAGGAAGACAGCGCTCTGCAGTATGCGGCGGAAATTCTTAAAAGCGGTGGGATTGTCGCCTTTCCAACGGAAACGGTTTACGGCCTGGGAGCTAACGCCCTTGATGCGGAAGCTGTAGAGGGAATTTTTAAAGTTAAGATGAGGCCGTTCGATAACCCCCTTATCGTCCATGTTACAGGCATGGAGCAGGCTGAGGAGCTGGTGCGGTTTAGTCCTCAGGAGGCTGCCGTTCTTGCCGGGCATTTCTGGCCGGGTCCCCTGACCCTGATTTTCCCCAAAAAAGAACTTGTTCCGGATATAACTACTGCCGGCCTTTCTTCCGTAGCTGTTCGTGTTCCTGCACACCCCCTGGCTTTAAAACTTATTTCCAGAGCGGGAATTCCCCTGGCCGCACCCAGCGCCAATCTTTCCGGACGTCCCAGCCCTACCACGGCAGATCATGTTTTGGAAGATATGGCCGGCCGTATTGATGCTGTGCTGGATGGGGGAGCATGTTCCGTAGGGGTGGAATCCACAGTGCTCAGCCTCCTCTCCGGCCCCCCTGCATTGCTGCGGCCCGGTGGGGTGACCCTGGAAATGCTGGAGGCAGTTTTACAAAAGAAGATCCTGGATCTTACCGCCGGCAGGGGAGAAGACTTTAAAGGAGTTCCCCCGTCTCCGGGAATGAAATACAGGCATTATGCTCCCAGGGCGCCCCTGTACCTTGTGGAAGGCGAAGGAGCGTCACAGAAACAGCAGCTTGTAGCCTTGAGTGAAAGTTTTACACTGCAGGGGCGCAGGTTAGGTTTAATCATTTTTGAGGAATCAGAGGGAGTTTTCCCCGCTCCCGTTGTTAAGGTGCTGAGTTCCAGAAAAGATCCGCGCCTGGCGGCAGAACGGCTTTTTGCTGTCCTGCGCAGCATGGATTCTCTGGAGGTGGAGGTTATTGTTGCTGAAGGTTTGGAGGAGAAAGAAATGGGCAGGGCTGTGATGAACCGGCTGCGTAAAGCCGCCACAAAAGTTATCAGGGTGGAATAAGGTAAGAGGTGATAAAATGGAAGAAGTTTTAAATATTCTCTTTGTTTGCACCGGGAACACATGCCGCAGTGTTATGGCACAGGGATTATTTGAAAAAATGTGGAACGAGTTTCCCGAAAAAAAAATAGATATTAAAGCTTACTCTGCCGGGGTGGGAGCTGTTGAAGGGATAAATGCCAGCGAGGAAGCGCTGGAAATTCTCCGGAATGAAGGCATTGATCTCAGCCATCACCGTTCCAGCAAGGTTACTAAAGAGCTGGTGGAAAAGGCCCATTATATCTTTACGATGACCCGTATACATAAGGATATTCTTTTAAGCCTCTATCCCGAAGCCAGGGAAAAGATCCGGCTTTTTCCCGAGTACGCCGGAATGAATGGCCGGGAAATTTCCGATCCTTACGGCCGGGGCCTGGAAAACTATCGCCTCATTGCCGGTGAGATCAAGGAAGCTTTAAAAGAAATTATGGCCAGGTTGAATATTGTCGGGAATAAAGACAAAATGCTGGAATAAAAGCAAAACGGTGCAGGAGAAAATTAAACAGGGGAGAACTTTAATGTTAACAAAGGAGAATAATGCATTGAAGGTTGCTCTGGCTTGTGATCATGCCGGTTTCCTGCTGAAGGAGCATATTAAAGAGTACCTGGCGGAAAAAGGAATATGCTGCGAGGATTTTGGTACTTTTGACGAAGAGCCTGTAGATTATCCCGATTTGGCGTATAAGGCTGCCAGTGCCGTACAAAAAGGAGCATATGACAGGGGGATCCTGGTTTGTGGGACGGGCATTGGCGTAGCTATTACGGCCAACAAACTGAAAGGGATCAGGGCGGCATTATGCTCTGATTATTTTTCTGCCCGTTGCGCCAGGGCCCACAACGATGCCAATATTTTGACGTTAGGTGCCAGGGTTATGGAAAAAGAACGGGCGCTAAAGATTGTGGACGTTTTCCTGGAAACTCCTTTTGAGGGTGGCAGGCACCTTAAAAGATTAAAGAAAATAGAAAAACTGGAGGATGAAAACTGTCTGAAAAAAATTTAAGGCCAACCCGGAAATATGCAGGGGGAAAGGGGGTGTAGGCCTGGTTTAAAGAATAAATCAGGCTTTAAAATGACTGTTGAAGAAGGAAGCAGAAGGGGTATTTTACAGGTAGTAGATCCCCAGGTAGCAAGGGCTATAGAGGAAGAAAAACGCCGGCAGCAGGAAAAAATAGTGCTAATTGCTTCGGAGAATTATGTCAGCAAAGGAGTACTCGAAGCCCAGGGTTCCGTTCTTACCAATAAATATGCTGAAGGTTATCCCGGTCATCGTTATTACGGTGGGTGTGAGTATGTTGATATAGTAGAGCGCCTTGCTATCACCAGGGCTATGGAACTTTTTCGGGCCGAACATGCCAATGTTCAGCCTCATGCCGGTGCACCAGCCAATATGGCTGTATACCTGGCTGTTTTAAAGCCGGGGGACCCTGTGCTGGGTATGAATCTGGCTCATGGCGGTCATTTAACCCACGGCAGTCCTGTAAATATTTCGGGCAAATATTATACTTTCCACAGTTATGGAGTGGATTCCCGGACAGGCTATATAGACATGGAAGAGGTTAAACAACTGGCCATAAAGCATCAACCCCGCCTTATTATTGCCGGTGCCAGTGCTTACCCGCGAAAACTTGATTTTGCTGCCTTTGAAGCTATTGCCCGTGAGGTTGGCGCTTATCTCATGGTTGATATGGCTCATATTGCGGGCCTGGTGGCAGCCGGCCTGCATCCCAATCCTGTTCCCCATGCAGAGTTTGTTACCAGTACCACTCATAAGACCCTCAGAGGGGCCAGGGGAGGATTAATTCTCTGCCGCCGGGAGTTTGCCCGTACCATTGACAAGGCGGTTTTTCCCGGAATTCAGGGAGGCCCCCTGATGCATGCTATCGCTGCCAAGGCGGTAGCCTTCAAAGAAGCACAGGGAGAAGAATTCTTCCTGTACCAGGAACAGGTTATCAAAAATGCCGGCATTATGGCTAAAAGGCTTTTGGAACGGGGCTTCGACCTTGTCTCCGGCGGGACCGACAATCATCTTATCCTGGTAGATCTGAGAAGCAAAAAAATAAACGGCAGGGAAACGGAAAAATTACTGGATGAAGTGGGGATTTCTGCTAATAAAAACGCTATCCCCAACGATCCGGAAAGCCCCGTTGTTACCAGCGGGATCAGGCTGGGAACGCCGGCTGTAACTTCCCGGGGCATGAAGGAGTCGGAAATGGAAATTATTGCCGACCTGATCAACCGTGCTGTTGAAGAGCGGCAAAATCCTGCAGCGCTTGACCGGATAAAGCGTAAAGTTAAAGAATTATGTGCTGATTTTCCCTTGTATCATGCTGCCACATATTTTCAATAAGGAGGAGCTTTTAAATTGAAACGGCCTTCCTGGGACAGCTATTTTTTGGAGATAGCCTCGGTAATTGCGGGACGGTCAACCTGCCTGCGCAGAAAAGTAGGGGCCATTCTGGTTAAAGATAAGCGTTTGCTTACCACGGGTTATAACGGCGCGCCTGCCGGCCTGAAACACTGCCTGGAAATAGGCTGCCTGCGCCAGGTAAAGAATATCCCTTCGGGGGAACGCCATGAATTATGCAGGGGGCTGCATGCCGAGCAAAATGCTATTATCCAGGCCGCTTTACATGGAGTTTCCATTAAGGGCGCAGATCTTTACTGCACCCATCACCCCTGTTCTTTATGTTCTAAAATGCTTATTAATTCCGGAGTAGAAAAGGTGATCTTAAAGGAGGGTTATCCCGACGAACTGGCTCAGCAGCTGTTTAAAGAGGCGGAGATACAGGTTGTAACAATTACTTGATCCGGTTGTGTATACTAACCATCACGGACCCTAGAGGTCACAACAATGGATAAAAATGCGTACTAAAGTATCAAGGCTCTACAGTGCTCTATACTAACTCCCCAATGGGGGGTAGCGCTGCGGGTGGCGTGAATTGTTGGAGTGGGCAAAAGCTCCTGGTGAAGCGAGGGCTGGAGGCGGTCCTGCCGGCATGGACGCCGGCAGCCGGCAGGCGAAAACGGGATGTGAGCTCTGCCGGGAAGGCCGCCGGAAGCTTGAGATGAGCTATTGAGCTTTCCACGACAACACCTGAACGACACCCCGCACGCTGCCACACATTTATATCCTTAAAGGAGTTTTTGTCGGTGGCGAAGCCTCTTCCTGCCTGGAAAAAAGGGCTGGGAATTTCCCTGGCTTTAAGCATTACAGCAGCGCTTTTTGTTTTCTTCCGCAACTTTAATGAAGATACCCTGGAAAGCCTGCTGACAGTCAGGGTTGAATACCTCTTAATTGCTGTCTTTATGGTTTTTTTCCTCTGGATTATTGAAGGGTTACGCATCAGGCTGCTGGTCAGCACTCTTAGCAACCACAAAAGTATTTCACTTTTTGATGCGATGCAAATTTATTTACTGACCTTTTTTTTTGCTTCTGTAACACCGCTGGCAGCAGGAGAATGGCCTGCTCATATTTATGCTTTGAACAGGCAGGGGCTTTCCCTGGGAGAATCATCTGCAGTTACGGTTACGCGTTCTTTTTTAACCAGGTTTCTTTTTACCGTTACAGCCATTTCCTTTTTAATCATTTTCCGGGGCAGGCTGGTTCCTACTTTTCTTAACAGGGTCTTTTTGTATGCCGTTTTTGTTTCCGTTTTTACCTTACTTGGACTGCTTTTTCTCTTATGGAAACCTATGTTCCTGGAATGGATCCTGCAAAAAATAGGTTCTCTTGCCGGGGGGAAATATTTATTCGGTAAAAACTCTAAAGGGCAAAAAATATACTGGCGTTTGGGACAGGAATTCCAGGAGTTTCTCCATACCACACGCGCTCTCAATCGTTTTAAAATAGGAAATCTTATTATTATCAGCCTGTTAACCTTTACCTTTTGGCTTTGTTTTTTTAGTATTGCGCCCGTCATTTTACTCGGCCTTAACAAACCGGTGCCCTATCTCCAATCTTTAGTCTGGCAAATTGTGATACAGATGATTATTGTTTATATTCCCGTGCCCGGGGGAAGTGGTGTGGCGGAGTTGAGCCTGGCCAGTTTGTTTGTGTACTTTGTCCCCCCTTCTGTTCTGGGAATATTTGTTATGGTATGGCGTTTTTTTACATATTATATCCTGCTTTTTTTCGGAGGGTTAATCGCCCTTACCGTCTTGAAACCGTAACAAGGGGCCTTTTTCCGGATTGAACCCCCTTAATTATCTGGCAGGATTGAATATTTAAAATATAAAACTTTTAAATGTTCCTTGCAGGATTTTAAATCTGCCTGTAGAATGTTGATCAAGGTTTCAGTAAAGGGGACTGATCTGGCTGGAGGGTTTTTTTATGTCTTCGGCCGGAAACGAAAAGCAGGTGAACCTGTTGTTCGGGTTTAAGCCGGAGGATTTATCCGGCCTGTTACTGGCAACGCGGCTTGCATTCTCCATAGTCTTGCCACTTATTACAGCTTTGCTGGTGGGCCGGTATCTTGGGCGCATCTTTGGTTATGAGGCCCTGTTTATTATTGTAAGTGTTCTTTCGGGTCTTTATGCCGGGTTCAGGCAAGCCATGAGGATGTTGCTGAAAAAGTAGAGGAGGTGAGGCATTTGCTGACAGAAGTTCTTAAAGAGATCAGGGCTACGGAAGAAAAGGCAGATGATATCAGGCGCCGTGCCCTTGCAGAATCCCGCAGGATTATCCAGGATGCTGAGCGGAAATCGACGGAGATATTGCTGCAGAACGTAGCCAAAGCTGAAGAAGAGGGCAAGGAAATTATTACTGCCGCAGAAAAAGATGCCCAGAGTCAAATTATCCCTGTACAACAACGTGCAGATGAAGACATCGGACGGATTAAGGCAGCGGCTCGTGCCAAGCAGGAAAAAGCGATAACAATGGTGATGGAGAGGATCGTGAAGACCTATGGCTATAGCTAAAATGAACAAGGTTTACCTCATCGGCCACCAGGATGAAAAGGATAACACCCTCAGTATTCTCCAGCAGGTGGGGATGATGGAGATCGGCGATATCCAGGCCAAGGAAGCTTCCAAGGAAGCGTGGGCAGAGCTGGTGGAAGGCGACCATGAACAGGAATCATTGCAGGGGCTTGAGGCGCGCCTTACTGAGGTTCGTTTTGCTATGGATTTCTTGAACCGTTACTATCCGGTGAAAAAAAGTATGCTGGAAGCTTTAGGCGGCGACAGGAAGGCTGTCACCACTTCCGAGTTTGTGGCCAACGCTGCTGAATGGAACCGGGTTGCCAGCGATATCTATCGCGAACTTCGTAAGACTGACGAAAAATTAATGTCGTTGCGTAATGAGGAAACGCGTTTACAGAACCTGAAAACCCTTGTTCTTCCCTGGGAACAGCTGGCAGTGCCGTTGGAGGAAATTTATTCGACGGCATCGGTCTGTATCGAACTGGGGACGCTGCCCGCTGCAGAGCTTGCTGCCCTTCGCGAACGCTTGCTTGCAGCAGCCAAGGAAAGTTACCTGGCCGAAGTACATGTCGATCGTAACGAAGTCTACGTTTTCCTGGCCTACCCGGCAAGCCTTGCAGAAGAGGTGCGGGAAATTTTAAAGCAGGTTGGCTTTAACAAGCAGGTATTCCCCGCACTTGCCGGTACACCTGTGGAAATTCTGGCCAGGGTTGGACAAGAGTTGGTGATGATTGCGGAACAGCGCAAGGAGATACTGGCTGATACAGAAAAACAGGTTGAATTTCGTGACATTCTGAGTTATTATTATGATTATCTTGTTATGGAACGGGATAAAAAGCAGGTTGTCACCAATCTTGCCCGTACCAATAATGCCTTTATTATGGAAGGGTGGATAAGGGAGAAGGACCTGCCTGAACTGGAGAAAAAACTAAGTGCCGGCTGTGATACTGTGGTAGCGGTTGCCCGGGAACCGGAGCCAGGGGAGCATTTCCCCGTTTCACTGGAAAACACGCGTTTAGTGGCCCCTTTTGAATTTATTACCACGCTTTACGGTGTGCCTCATCCCCATGGCGTTGATCCTACTTTAGCCTTAACGCCGTTCTTTGTAATGTTCTTTGGGCTATGTATGTCTGATGCCGGTTACGGGGTTGTAATTGCGGCTCTGGCTGCTCTGGCGCTCTGGAAATTGAAAATGAGCAAAATGGCCCGCAGGGTATTCTGGATTTTACTGGCCGGCGGTATTTCTACCATTATTTTTGGAGCACTGATCGGCGGCTGGTTTGGCGGCCTGATACCCCTGGAACCCTTATTTTTTAATGCCCTGCTTGATCCTATGCGCATGCTTGTCTATGCTCTTGCTATCGGCGTGTTTCAGATTTTTGTGGGTATGGGTATCCAGTTTTACCACAACATCCGTGCCGGAAAAATTCTTGATGCCATTTCTGACCAGCTTTTTTGGGGCTTGTTTATTATCGGGTTGATAATGTTTGCTTTCCCTGAGTTGAAAGTAGTGGCTACAAACCTGTCGCTTGCTTCTGCTGCCGGACTGGTGCTTACCCAGGGGAGAGCGCAGACGGGTATTTTCAGGAAATTTCTTTCCGGGTTGTTTTCCCTGTACAATGTTACCGGTTTCCTGGGCGATATCCTCTCATATTCGCGCCTGCTTGCCCTTGGCCTGGCCAGCAGCGTCATTGCCATGGCCGTTAACATGCTTGCTTTCATGCTGGGAGGGACCATTATCGGTTCCGTGCTGATGGTCATTATGCTGATTGGCGGGCATACTTTTAATATTGTGATTAATATCCTTGGCTCGTATGTCCACTCCAGCCGCCTGCAGTACCTGGAATTTTTTAACCGTTTTTTTGTTAGTGGCGGGCGCCCCTTTAAACCATTCAAGCTCAATACAAACTATGTTGAGGTGACGGCAGACTGGCCGGGTGTTCCCCTGCAAAAGGCAGCCCAGTACAAGCTGTAAGGATGTAACGGTAGTCTGAGGGGTAAGTGGGGTAATAATTAATCCTATCATAAAAGTAATAAAAAGGAGGTATCATTACAATGGAAGTAGGTTTAGGATTGGCTATACTAGGAGCTGCAGTTGCTACGCTTTTAGCGGGTATCGGCTCGGCAATCGGTATCGGTATTGCTGGTCAGACTGCTGCTGGTGTCATTAGTGAGGACCCCGATAAATTCGGTCTTACCATCGTGTTGACAGCTCTTCCTGGCACACAGGGCATTTACGGCCTGATTATGGGCTTTTTAATTCTTTTTAGGACTGGCCTGCTCGGTGGCGAGCTGGTTGCATTAACCATCCCTCAGGGTTTAGCGCTTCTGTTTGCCGCCTTACCCATCGGTTTTGTGGGCTGGCTCTCCGCTATTTACCAGGGGAAAGCGGTAGCAGCTGGTATCCAGCTGATCGCCAAGCGTCCCGAGGAATTTGGTAAAGCTATGATTTATGGCGTTATGGTGGAAACTTACGCTGTGTTTGCCCTGCTTATGTCCATCATGATTTTCATGTTTCTCCCAATCTAAATTTTAAGGAAGTGATTGCCTGATGTCAGGAGCTGAAAAGCTTAAGGAAAAAATTATTACCGAAGCCAATGAGCAGGCTGATCAAGTCCTGAATGAGGCACGACGGCGTGCTGAACAGACCATGGCCAGGGGTGAGCAGGAAGCGGCTTCCAGGAAAAAAGCTCTTTTGGAGCAGGCCCGGGCACAGGCTGAGGAAAGACGTCGCCGTGCTCTAACGATAGCTGAACTGGATGCCCGTAAAAAGATCCTGACGGCAAAGGAGGAGCTGATTGAGGATACCTTTAAACAGGCCCTTACGCGGTTACAGAGCATGGAACCGGGTGCCTACCAGGAGATAATTTTTCCTATGCTCCTCCATGCAGTACAAAGCGGAAAAGAAGAGATTATCGTGTCTTCTCAAGACCGGAAGCGTTTTACTTCAGAATTCCTGGCAAGCGTGAACCAGGCTCTTTCCCAGCAGGGGAAAGAAGGAAAGCTGACGCTTTCCAAAGAAAGCCGTAAAATTCAGGGCGGGTTCATCCTGCGGGCTGGTGAAGTGGAAATTAACAGTTCTTTTGATTCCATCCTGCGCATGCAGCGTGACCAGCTGGAACCGGAAGTTGCAGCTGTACTCTTTAATGAATAACTTGTTGCTTATTTGTTATGCATGGAGGTTGAGGTAGAATCCCAGGAAAAAACAAAAACAGACAAAAAAGCAAAATTTACAGCATTATATTCTATTAAACAAAATAATATAAAATAAATGAAAAAGAGACAGTTTTTTACTTTTAAATGAGAGGAGGCCATGAAACGTTGAGTAATGACCAGTATGCCTATGCTGTGGGTAGGGTGCGGGCTATGGAAACACGGCTTCTGGATCGGAGCAAGATTGAGCGGATGGTGGAGGCCTCCAGTGCCGAAGAAGCGCTCAAAGTTCTCGGAGAAACTGAATATGCCGAGTACCTTGCTGGTTTGAAAAACATCTACGATTACGATACCATGCTCGACCAGGAACTCCATCGTGTCTATCTAGAGCTGCACCGGTTCTCGCCGGAACCAGAACTGGTTGGCCTCTTTGCCTGCAAATTTGATTATCATAATCTTAAAGTGCTCTTGAAAGCCCAAAAAATGGGTGAAAAAAGGGACGAATTGCTGGTCAGGGATGTAGGGAATATTCCTCTTGCGGTGTTAATCCGTGCCGTAAATGAAGAAGACTACACCAACTTGCCGTCCAAAATGCGGCAGGCAGCAGAGCAGATTTCAGAGGCTTTTCGTCTTGAGGCCAATCCGCAGCTTGTGGATCTGCTGCTTGACCGGGCTATGTTTTTGGAAATCTTTGAGAAACTGGAAAAATTAGATTCATCTTATCTGAAAGAATATTTCACATACCTGGTTGACCTGATAAATATCAAGACCTACCTGCGAGTTAAGCGGACCAACAATTCCAGAGAATTCCTGGAGCAGGCCTTGCTGCCTTTCGGGGAAAAAGACATGACCAGGCTTGTGCAGCTGGTAGATCCTCTGGAGGTTCTGGTTGACCGTCTCATGTCCAGCCGTTACGCCCAGTTCATTGAGGATGGTATCCAGACGTACCAGAAAACCGATACACTGACCCGGTTTGAGAAGTTAGCTGACAATTTTCTCCTAAAACATGTAAAAAAGGCAAAATATGTAACATTCGGACCGGAACCGCTCGCCGCGTTCATTTTGGCAAAAGAAAACGAAATAAAAGTAATTCGCATTATCATGGTCGGCAAGATTAACCAACTGCCCACCGAAGAAATCAAGGAAAGGTTGCGTGATGTCTATGTATAAAGTGGCGGTGGTGGGTGATAAAGACTCCATTTCAGGTTTTAAAGCCCTGGGTGTCTCCACGTATCCGGTTACCGGAGGCGAAGAAATACCCCATATCCTGAACAAAATCGTCCGGGAAAAATTTGCCGTTATCTGTATTACGGAGAATATCGCGCAGCAGGTCATGCCCCAAATTGCGGAATTAAATAAAAAGCAGCTGCCGGCCATCGTGTTGATCCCGAATAATCAGGGTGCACTGGGGCTGGGGATGCAGCAGATAAAGAAAAATGCAGAAAAAGCCATTGGTACTGATATCTTATTTGGGAAAGAGGGTAGTTAGCTTTGACCAATAGTGAAATTGTTGGCAGAATCATAAAGGTTTCTGGCCCGCTGGTGGTAGCCGAAAACATGAAGGGCACCAAGATGTATGATGTGGTACGCGTCAGCGAAAAGCGCCTCATCGGTGAAATCATCGAAGTCCGCGGAGACCGTGCCTCCATTCAGGTTTATGAAGAGACCAGCGGCCTGGGGCCCGGGGAACCGGTATATTCTACGGGGCAGCCACTCAGTGTTGAGCTGGGGCCTGGGCTCATCGAGTCCATTTATGATGGGATCCAGCGCCCCCTGAATGTAATCTGGTCCATGGTTGGCGACCGTATTACCCGTGGTGTTGAAGCGGCGGCGCTGGATCGTAATAAGCGCTGGAATTTTGTCCCCACAGCAAAAGAGGGTGACGAGGTTCAGACGGGCGACGTCCTCGGTACCGTCCAGGAGACCACCCTCGTTATCCAAAAGATTATGGTTCCTCCTGGAATTAGCGGGAAGCTTACTTTTGTCTATAGCGGAGACGCCACTGTTACCGATACTATTGCCAGGGTCGAAAAAGATGGTACTGTTACAGAGATTCAGATGATGCAGAAGTGGCCTGTTCGGAAAGGCCGTATGTACAAGGAGAAGTTGGCACCCACAGAGCCGCTTGTTACCGGGCAGCGGGTTATCGACATGTTCTTTCCTGTGGCTAAGGGTGGTGCTGCCTGTATCCCCGGGCCATTTGGCAGCGGAAAAACAGTCACACAGCATCAATTGGCCAAGTGGGCCGACGCAGAGATTATTGTCTATGTTGGCTGCGGAGAACGCGGTAATGAGATGACCGATGTTTTAAACGAATTCCCCGAATTGAAAGACCCTAAGAGCGGTGAGCCGCTGATGAAAAGAACGGTGCTTATCGCCAATACCTCCGATATGCCGGTTGCGGCAAGGGAAGCATCTATTTATACCGGGATTACTATTGCGGAATACTTCCGCGACATGGGTTACAGCGTAGCATTGATGGCCGACTCCACTTCACGCTGGGCTGAAGCGCTGCGTGAGATTTCCGGCCGCCTGGAAGAAATGCCAGGTGAAGAAGGTTATCCGGCCTATCTTGGTTCACGTGTCGCTGATTTTTATGAGCGTGCCGGCAAAGTTATCTGTTTTGGCCAGGATAACCGTATCGGCGCTCTTACTGCCGTTGGAGCTGTTTCACCGCCAGGCGGGGATCTTTCTGAGCCAGTTTCGCAGAACACGTTACGGATCGTGAAAGTTTTCTGGGGGCTGGATGCCGCGCTTGCCTATCGCCGCCATTTTCCCGCCATTAACTGGCTGCTCAGTTACTCGCTATATACAGATACCTTCGACGAATTCTACCGGGAAAATCTGGGAAGCGAGTGGGTTGAGATGCGTGGAGAAGCGATGCGTATCTTACAGGAAGAATCTGACCTGGAAGAAATAGTTCGCCTTGTAGGTGTGGATGCTCTCTCTACACGGGAACGTCTTATCCTGGAGACAGCTAAGTCCATACGCGAGGACTTTTTGCACCAGAACTCTTTTCACGAGATAGATACCTATGCCTCGTTGAAAAAACAGTTCAAAATGATTAAATTGATCATGGTGTTTCACCATGAATGCCAGCGTGCGCTGGAAAGGGGTGCCAATTTGGCCGATCTTCTCAATCTTCCGGTTCGTGACCAGATTGCCCGCGCCAGGTATCTCGAGGAGAGTAACATGGCCGAAATAGACCGTATCGAAATTGCCATAAGAGAGCAGATCGCTAAAATTGCTGCCGCCGGCGATGAAGAAATTGAGCAGCTATCAGCTTAAAAGGAAGGAGGGACTGCAATGCTAAAAGAATACCGCAGTATTTCGGAAATAGTCGGCCCCCTGATGCTTGTAGAACAGGTTGATGGGATAAAATACGGTGAACTGGCTGAAATTGAAATGCCAGACGGTTCTGTTCGGCGGGGCCGCGTGCTGGAGGTGTCGGGAAACAAGGCGCTGGTTCAGATTTTTGAAGGCTCCAGTGGTATGAACGTGAGCGAGTGTAAAGTTCGTTTCCTGGGGAAAGGAATCGAATTGCCTGTTTCACTGGATATACTGGGGCGTGTTTTTGACGGCCTGGGACGTCCACGTGACAAGGGGCCTAAAATTATTCCAGAAAAACGGCTGGATATCAATGGTCTGCCGCTGAACCCTTATGCCAGGGATTACCCCTCCGAATTTATCCAGACCGGTGTATCCACTATCGATGGGTTGAATACTCTTGTCCGCGGGCAGAAACTGCCTATCTTTTCCGGTTCCGGCCTGCCTCATAACCGGCTTGCTGCACAGATTGCCCGCCAGGCCAAGGTGTTGGGGACAGATGCTAAGTTCGCCCTTGTGTTTGCAGCTATGGGTATTACTTTTGAAGAAGCCGATTTCTTTATTACTGATTTTCGCAAGACCGGCGCCATTGAGCGTTCCGTGTTGTTTATCAACCTGGCTGACGATCCCGCCATTGAACGGATTGCTACGCCAAGGATGGCGCTAACCGCTGCTGAATACCTTGCTTACGACAAGGGTATGCATGTTTTGGTTATACTCACCGACCTCACAAACTACGCCGAAGCACTAAGGGAAATTTCCGCGGCTCGTAAGGAAGTCCCCGGACGCCGTGGATATCCCGGCTACCTCTATACTGACCTGGCGACTATTTACGAGCGTGCAGGCCGGATCCGGAATCGCGAGGGATCTATTACCCAGATTCCAATCCTGACCATGCCTGAGGACGATAAAACACATCCCATTCCTGACCTGACCGGCTATATTACGGAGGGGCAGATTATCCTGAACAGGGCCCTGCATCGTAAAGGCATTTACCCGCCTGTGGATGTGCTTCCCTCTCTGTCCCGTTTGAAGGATAAGGGAATCGGTAAAGGTAAAACACGTGAAGACCATGCCGATACACTAAACCAGCTTTATGCTGCCTATGCCCGTGGGAAAGAGGCCAAAGAGCTGGCTGCTATCCTTGGTGAGGCTGCGCTGAGCGAAGCCGATAAATTGTTTGCCAAATTCGCTGACGAATTTGAGAACCGCTATGTACGGCAGGGTGAAAATGCTGACCGCACCATAACAGAGACCCTGGACATCGGCTGGGAGCTTCTGAAGCTCTTACCGCGTACCGAACTGAAGCGGGTCCGCGATGAGTATCTGGATAAGTACCTGCCCGCTGCTTCCGGGGGGGAATAAAGCATGGAAATACGTATTAACCCCACCCGGATGGAGCTCAATCGTCTCAAGGGACGCTTGAAGATGGCCCTGCGTGGTCACAAGCTGCTCAAAGACAAACGGGACGAACTCATGCGTAAATTCTTGGAGTTGATCCGGGAAAATAAAAGCCTGAGATCCAAGGTGGAGGCAGAACTCTCCCGTTCATTTGCCAACTTCCTGTTAGCAAGTGCCATTATGTCGCCGGAGGCGATGGAAGAGGCCATCATGTTTCCCAAAGCCAGGGCCGAAATTGATGTTGACGAGGCTAATGTGATGAGTGTCCGCGTTCCCAGGTTCCGGATTTTGGAGAAGGAAGGGCAGAGGAGCGATGTGTATCCCTATGGTTTTGCCAATACATCGGGAGAATTGGATACATCTATCTCTGCCCTCTCAGAAACGCTGCCGCATTTAATTCGACTCGCGGAGTTGGAAAAGGCTGTTTACCTGCTGGCTGATGAGATTGATAAAACCCGCCGGCGTGTAAATGCCCTGGAACACGTGATGATCCCTCAACTTCAGGAAACGATCAAGTATATCAGCATGAAGCTGGACGAGGGTGAACGAAGTGCGCTGACACGCTTGATGAAAATTAAAGACATTGTTCGGGGAGAAGAAAGTGCCTGAAACAAAAAGTCGCCGTAATTGGCGACTTTTTTCGTTGGTCAGGATAAACCGGAAAGAACGGGAGCTTAAACATTAAATAATAAATAAAGGCGCCTTTCCGCAAAGATCAGTCAAATAGATCCTTCAGAAACGAAGACTTGCGTTTCTGCTTTTCAAAAACATGTCTTTCAGAAGAAGCCGGTTGTGACCGCTCGATAATTTTATCGAGTTCTCCGCGATCCAGCCAGACTCCACGGCATTGAGGGCAGTAATCAATTTCTATTCCCTGCCGTTCTGACATTTTCAACTCTATGTTACAGGCAGGACAATTCATGGTTTTTTACCACCTTTCTTAATTTGTATGTAACGGCGCGATGTTGGGCACGCCGTTTTGTTCGCTGACCAGCGCCTTGCAGTGCCAGAGGATGTCCTGCAATTGTTGCAGCATTAGCATGAAGATCACGGATGCTTTGGGGTGGCAGACACCTTTACACAGCCTGTCTTCATGTAAAACAGTGCTGTTTAAAGTCATGGAGTTAAGTGCTTCGGCTTCTTTTTCTATATGTGAAATAATGAGAGGATTTCCTGTCTGCAGGGCATCATTAACATGGAGCAGCAGTTCCCTGGTACGATCTAGAATTTCACTCATTTCTTTAACGGCCTCATCACTGAAAAGCACTTTTTCATTTACCTTTGCTTCTACCGGGCTGGAAAGCCGTAAGATGTCATAAAATATTTTACTAAAATTAATTGCTGCTGCCTGGATGGACAGGAGCTCAGCACCAGTTGTCTCAGTCGCCGCATAAAACCTGGCCAGTCTCTGCCGTGACTGCTTTGCAAAATTGCTGCCTGCCTGCTGGTACTTCAGGCTAAGGCGGTGTTTTACAAAGGCAGTATTAATCTCCCCAAAAAAATCATAAAACAGCTGCATGATTTCGTTGATCTCTTTAACGGCTGTACTGTTGACAATTTTCTTTTTCATAACCTTCCTCCTCAGCTTGTACGCTTGTCATAACCATCACCGGCGGTGACTGTTTACCGCGAATATTATACCATAAATTGCCTCGATTTACCATCTCTTTTGTAAATATTCAAGGATCATTCCAGGAAAAGAAGACAGCGGACCGGGACAAAGTTATAAATCGAGCGTAACAATACCCAGGGTGGGGGAGATATTTAAAACGTCATCAAAAGAGAAGGCTAACGGGTTAAAGCGTCGTGAATGTAGTTTTCAACGATCTCTGCCGAACGGCGAAACTGCTGCTCTTCTTCACCATCCAGTTCAAAGGGGATGACATTTTCTACCCCGTTTCTTCCCAACACACATGGAAAGCTGAGATAAAGGTCTGTTACACCATAAATCCCCTTTATAAGTGTGGAAACCGTTAAGATGGAGTGTTCATCCCTCAGGATACTTTCTGTTATCCTTCGCAGGGCTAAAGCGATGGCATAGTACGTAGCCCCTTTTTCCTCAATAATTTCATAAGCCGCCTGGCGTACTTTTTGGGATACTGCCTCTCTGTTTTCACCGTCGCAGGCGTGATTACAGTTATGGCAAAACCTATCCAGCGATACTCCGGCAATATTTACCGAACTCCAGAGAGGGACTTCAGAATCTCCATGTTCGCCGATGACATAAGCATGAATATTCCGTGGATCTATGCCGCAGCGAGCGCTTAAAAGATGCCTGAAGCGCGAGGTGTCCAGCACTGTTCCTGAGCCTATAACCCTGGAAGGGGAAAGATTAGAAGTTTTCCAGGCCACGAAAGACATGATATCAACGGGGTTAGTTACAATAATTAAGGTGGTATCGGTATTATATTCCATAACGCTGGAAACGATTTGTTTTATAATCCTGCTGTTCGTTTCCACCAGTTCCAGGCGCGATTGGCCGGGGACCTGGGGAGTTCCTGCTGTTATAATAATAATATCGGCATCATGGCAATCTTCGTAATCCCCTGCATATACGTTTACAGGACTGACAAAAGAAGCGCCATGGTTTAGATCCATAGCCTCGCCCCGTGCTTTGTCTTTCAGCTTGTCAATTAAAACAATTTCCTGTGCAGTTCCGCCCAGCATCAAGGCATAGGCAGTCGTTGATCCTACGAATCCAGCCCCGATAATAGCTATTTTTGACAAGTTTTTTCCCTCCGTTAAGTTAAGCCTACAAAAATCTACAAATTATCACGGCTAGATATTTCCTTATCCTGTAATTTTATGCAACTTTCCGCCCATGTTCATATCAAAATGGTTACTTTTTTTATAATCCAAGCTCATTATTTTTTAGCAATATGAATATAATATAGTGAAAAAGTAGGAGTGGAATACTTTTGAAAGGTTTAACTGATTTCCTTACGGAGCTTTCTCAAAAATTACTGGGGGAAAAGTGTGAAGTTGCCCTGGAGGATAACTATCTGAACAACCTGGAACTGATAGAAAAGGCAAGGCTGGAATGGTTGGCAGCCATATCATTATTTAACAATGCCAGCGAGAAAGAGCTTATTGACCATGCCATTTTTACTTTAAACGCCGCTGAGCGCCGCTATATTTTTTTATTAAAGGAAGCTCGCCAAGAAAAAGAACGTATGAAAAAGTTAGATGGAGAGGAGGAACTTAATAAGGCAAATCATGCCCAATTTTGATTTAAATTTTGTTATTGCTTTTTTCTTTGGAGTTCTTGTAATTTATATCCTGGCAAGGCTTCTCTACTTTCCCCTCCGTATCTTCGTACGCTTTCTTGTTAATACAGCAGCCGGAGGGGTGCTGCTGGTTGTTTTTAATTTTGCAGGTGCTTTCTGGGGTATACAGATTGGGTTAAACGTTATCACGGCCTTAATTGTAGGATTTATGGGAATACCGGGAATTATCCTGCTTTTGGTGCTGCAGCGCCTGACCGGGTAGGGTGCTGCCCCAGCTATTTTTAGGGGTCAGCACTTTTTATTTTTAGGAGAGTATAAAAAAACCCTGGATCTGTGATAAAATTATAGCAACAAAATGATGCAAGTGGAGGATAAATTTTGCCGCCAGTTAAGAGAAAAAAACCTGCCAAGTTTCTCTGGATATTTAGTAATATTAGGGTTTTAAACTTCAGGTAAGAGAGAATGATAGAATATGGATCTGGTTATTACACTTATTGCTGTCTTGCTTTTCTTCCTATGGCCGCACCTGGGCCAGGTGCGCTTTATTATTCTTCTTTTTTTGGGCCTGGGCGTACTTTTTATTGCCCTTATTTTTGCACCTATCTTACTTCTTTCTCCTCTTTTTTACCTGGGTCTGGCTATTCTTATCGTTTTAATTTTTTATAAGGGCCTCAGCAAGGGGAAAAAAGAGCAAGGCTGAGCGCAGAGTGGAATAAATAAAAAATGAGGGGATGCTATTAGGCCCCCCCCTCATTTCCTTTTTTCTATGTTTGTTATTTTCAACCTATATCCATAGGGATTAGATTGTTTTGACGGTAAAAATAGGCTTCTTCCAGAAGCAGCTGCTCGTCGAAAATCAGCATAGCCCGGTAAAAAAAGTCTGACTGATTTTTGAAGCGGAGATCCATTAGTTTAACAAAATGTTTGCCTTTCTCTTCCCATTGGGTAATGTGGTAATAGGATGTAAACTGGCAAAACAGCCGTCCAGGAGCGGTTTGCAGGGCTTTAAAAATTAAAGGAGAAAATGCTTTCCTGTCCATGCGGCGGCAATTACTTATTTTCCTGTTAAGGAAATTAAGTGTCCCCACAATGTTTTCACGGGGGCCTTCCAGAAAAAAATCCCAGTTTACCATACCCTTAAAGGCAGGCATTACGGCCATTCTGCCTTTTACAGGACTAAGTTTATATTTTTTCTGCAGCAGACACTCCACTTTTAAGCGCATTTTCCAGCGCCCAAACAGGTAAAAGGCTGTCCCCAGAAATCCCCAAAGAGCAGCTTTTTGGGGGGCCTGGTAGCTAAATAAGACCGGTAAGAAGAACACAAAAAGCAAAGGATCAAAAAACATCAGCAGGTTTCCTGTCAGGCGTTTTTTGGAAAAAGGCCACAAGAGCTGGGTGCCATAAGAATTTAAAAAATCAAGCATTCCGTGGGATAAGGCGCCGGCCAGGGCCCATAGAAAATAGGGCCAGAGATTGCCTCCAAAATCCAGGTGTATTATTACGGCTATGGCAGCAGAAAGAAGCAAAAAGCCCACCAGGGAATGGGAAGCTCCCCGGTGATTTCTGATAAAAGCGAGTTCCCCTTTTAACATGGTTATTACATCTAAATCCGGTGCGACTGCACCTAATACAGCAGCACAAGACAGCGGATTATACGGGGAAAGGGGTTGTCCCGAAAGGGCGCTTACACCTAAGCCGATCATGGCATGAGTAACAGGATCCAATTGTTTCTCCTCCGTGTTTATCGATGATAGTTTACATAATATTATGTTCATTATAACATAACAGGGAAGAGGAAATGAGAGGTAAAAGATAACTTGCCAGGCAGGTTTAGTTAAAAAAATGCGGCAGGAAAGAACAGACAATTAAAAAAAAGCAAGTTTTAATTATTTATTTAAAAAAATTTGAAAGCATATTGGTCCTGACATGAATAGGTGTGGGGGGTCATAAAATAAATATTAAGCAAGAGTTCTGTAACTTAATAAAACAGCCAAGGCTTGCAGCCTGAAGGAGGGGTTATGCGCAAGAAAGGCATTTTTTTATGGATCCTGGTTATCATTTTAAGTACTGGTTTAACCGCAACAGGGTGCCAGTCCACCCCGGAAAAACGCACCGGTGAACCGGGGGTGAGGGTAGAAGATGAGGGCAAAAAGGATGATGCGGGGGAGGATGAGAGTGACATGGATGAGCGTCAGGCAGAAGATATTCCGGCCAAGAAAGTAAAATTGCAGTTCCGGGGACATGCCTGTTTTTTAATGGAAGTTGATGGTTTACGTATTTTAACGGATCCTTATTCCCCCCAGGTTGGTTATGGAACACTAGATGTACAGGTTAACGTGGTTACTGTAAGCCACGAACATATGGATCATAATTACACAGCTGCCGCCTCCGGGGCCCAGATTATCAGAGGCCTGACAGCTGACGGCCTGGGATGGGAAGATGTGTCGTTTGCGGTTGGGGATATAAATATTTCCAGCCTGGCTACTTATCATGATGATGCTGCCGGAAAACTAAGGGGTCGTAATGCTGTTTTTGTTTTTGATATTGGTAACCTGCGGCTGGTTCACCTGGGAGATCTGGGACATGTTTTCAATGAGGGTGAAGTTGAAAAACTGAAACCTGTAGATGTTCTCATTATACCCGTGGGGGGGCACTATACTATTGATGCCCAGGAAGCAAAACAGGTAGTGGAACAGCTGTCTCCTGCTGTAGTTATCCCCATGCATTACAAGACGAAAGTTATCAGGAACTGGCCTATAGCGGAGCTCAAGACCTTCCTGGAGGGGGAGGAAAATGTAAAGGAGAAAGGTAGTAAACCGGTCTATATTACCAGGGATGAACTGCCGAAGAGTACTGAAATATGGATCCTGGAGCCTGCCAAGCTTTAAGCCGGGATTTATTAAAGGGGTGTTTATTTTGCCTGTCAAAAGAAAACTTTGTAAAGGGATTCTCTTTTTTCTGGCTGTGCTGGCAGCAGTATTTCTGGTAACAGGATGCGGGAGGGGAGTAATGCCTTCCCCCTCCCTGCCTCTTGAGGAAGAAAAGGACAAAACTGCAGAAGAAGTACTGCCTGTGCATGAAAAGATCGTTCTTTTTTTTAGCAGTGAGCAAGCAGATAAACTCGTAAGAGAAGAAAGGGAAGTAAAGGCAGCTGGTGAGGATCTTAAAATTGTCATTCTCCAAGAGCTGATCAAAGGTCCGGAAAAACCCGGCCTGGGCCGGACAATTCCCCGGGATGTAAAGGTGCTTGGGGTTACGGTTGATAAAAAGGGTCTTGCCAGGGTGGATTTTTCCAGGGAAATTCTAACCAGTCACTGGGGTGGTTCCATGGGAGAAATTATGACTGTTTATTCTGTGGTAAATACGCTGGCCATACTTCCTGATGTCCAGCAGGTAAGGTTTCTTGTGGGGGGGGAAGAAGTCGAAACACTGGTAGGGCACCTTGATATTTCGGAACCTGTAGAACCGGATTGGGATCTGGTGGAGAAATAATACATTTCCCATCATCAATTAGCTAATGCCCAAGGGAATCTGACCTATTCCAGTATGATACGTGCATCTGCAGCAACAGCCCCCTGACTGTCTGCAAAAAGGGGATTAATGTCCAGTTCTTTAATTTCCGGGTTTGCTTCTAAAAAGCGGGATAGTTTAACCAGTATGTCAACCAGGGCTTCTTTTTTCACCGGCATTGTTCCCCTTACCCCATCTAGCAGCGCCTGTCCTTTGATTTCAGAGATCATTTCACAAGCGTCTTCTTCGGTTAAAGGAACAATCCGGAAAGACACATCCTTAAGAATTTCCACGAAAATTCCGCCCAGACCAAACATGATCATGGGCCCAAACTGAGGATCCCGGGTCATGCCGGCGACCACTTCCACCCCTCCGGTGATCATTTTCTGGACTGTTACTCCTTTAATGTTCGACTGGGGGTACCTGGCCATGGCTGTTTTCAGCATCTGATCATATGCGCGGCCAACTTCTTCTGCACTGGCAAGGTTTAGGGAGACTCCACCGGCTTCTGTTTTATGGACTATATCAGTAGAACAGATCTTCAATGCCACCGGAAAACCCAAACTGGCGCCAAGCATCTGTGCTTCTTCTTTTGATCCGGCCAGGCATGTCTTTACCACAGGTATTCCCGCTGCTCTAAAAACCTCCTTGGCTTCTATTTCAGTAAGGATTTTTTGTCCTCGCGCTTTTGCTTCCCTGATTAAATTCAGCATTTATGGTCTCTCCTTGCTTTCTTCTGGTAGGTATAGTAATCAACCAGCTTGCTGATTGCTGCTGCCGCCCGCCCAGGGCAGGAAAACACAGGGATACCCTCTTTTATTAACTGTTCCCGCATCCGGAAAAGGGCCTGCCAGCGCCAGTTTTCTACCTGACTGGCATCCATTTCAGGATTACCTACAACAGCTACAACGGGTTTTAGTCTTTCTTTGTGAATCATCAGGCACCCATTCACATCACTTTCTATGAATTCGATCCATAATTCCTTAAAAAATAATGAATCTTCAGATGCGTTAATGCTTAGCAGGTCAAAAACAGGTGATTCAGCCATACACCTTATGATATCAACTGATTTTATGTTTAGACTGGCTAAGATGGAAGCATCGACGGGGTTACCTAACCACCTGGTTATCTTGGGGTTTTTGCTTTCTAAGAACTTCATGATCTCTTCTGGGATGGGTATGACCTCAAGACCGGCTTCTTCATATTCATCGGAGGAAAGGACGCTTTTGCCTCCGCCGCCTCCGGCTATTCCCACCTGTTTACCGGTTATCGGGGGAAGAAAATAAAAAGCAACGGAGAGATCGACCAGCTCATTTAAGCTTTTAGCCTGGACTGCTTTTGCCTGCTGGAAGACCACCTGCCAGGTATCTATGGAGCCAGCCATGGAAGCAGTGTGGGAGGCAACAGATTTAATGCCGGCTTTGCTCCTTCCACCCTTTAAAATTATAACGGGTTTAATTTTTGTGGCCCGGCGCAGGGCTTTAAAAAATTCCCGGCCATTTCTGGTACCTTCTATGTACATGAGAATTACCTTCGTTTCATTATCCCACATAAAGTACTCCAGAAAGTCTGTTTCGTTGAGGTCAGCCGCATTTCCATAGCTGACAACCTTGCTAAAACGAACTCCTCGCAGGGTAGCCAGTCGGACTATCTCTCCGGCAAGCCCCCCGCTTTGCACTATTGCTCCTATGGAGCCTGGTTCCATGCAAAGATCGTGATTAAAAGCAATCCGTTCCCTGGGGTAATAGATGCCCATGCAGTTAGGGCCAAGCAGGCGTATCCCCAATTTTTTAGCCTCCTTCTTAATCTCTTCCTCAAGATGGCAGGCTTTTTCATCGCCGGTTTCGCTTAGCTGCGCTGTAAACAGGTGAACTGCCTTAACTTTTTTCCGTGCACATTGCCGAAGCAAGTCTACTACCAGGGTGGCATTTATACAGCAAATTACATAATCAACGTTTCCGGGAATCTCCTCCAGGGCCGGATACGTCTGAAGGCCAAGGATATCCATGTCCCTGGGATTTACCGGGTATATACAGCCCCGGTAACCGGAGTCAATCAGGAAGCGCAGGTACTGATAGCCATGGGAGCGGGTATTCTGTGAGGCTCCCACAACTGCTATAGAACGAGGATGAAAAATGTCGTCAATTGTTTTTATCATGTTCGTGGATATTACCACTCTTCCTTTTCCCTCCTTTTACTTTTATACATTTCCCCGAAATAACGGTAAAGATTAGCTGTCAGCTCCTCAAAGCTCTTAATTTCTGTCAGCTGTCCTCCACTGATTAAAAAGATGCGGTCAGCTTTTTTTATGGTGGAAAGGCGATGAGCGATGATGACGGAGGTACGGCCTTTTGTGGCATAATCCAGTGTTTCCTGCAAAAGGCTTTCCGTATAAGTGTCCAGATGGGCGGTGGCTTCATCCAGGATGAAAACGGCAGGATTAAAGGCCAGAATGCGGGCAAAGGCCAGTAACTGGCGCTGTCCTGTGGAGAGGCTTAAGCCTCTTTCCCCCAGGGGTGTATCAAATTGCTGTGGAAGTTTTTGAATAAATTCGTAGGCATTGGCAGCCTGTGCTACCTCTTCCAGCCGGCGGGATGTCAGGGAGAGAGAATTTAAGGTAATGTTTTCCTTAACAGAACCGCTGAAAAGAAAAACATCCTGATGAACAACCCCGATATGCCTGCGCAGGTCTTGGAGGGCGAATTCTTTTATATTCTGACCATCGATTTTTATCGCTCCTTTTTTAACATCATAAAAACGGTTGATCAGATTTACCAGGGAGCTTTTTCCTGCTCCTGTGGGACCTACTACGGCAATTTTCTGGCCCGGCTTAATCTTAAAGCTCACATCTTTGAGAACCCAGTCTTCATTTGTATAGGCAAACCAGACATTTTCAAAGTCTATCGCTCCCCGGACATCTTCAAGGGCTTTGGGCCTGAGAGGGTCGGCCACTTCCTCTTTTTGGTCCATAAGTTCAAAAATACGTTCTGCCGAGGCCATGGCGGATTGAAGGATGCTGTACTTGTCGCTAATGTCATAAAGCGGTCGGAAGAATTGATCCAGGTAATTTATAAACGCAAAGAGAATGCCAAAGGGAATAACTCCCTGCAGCACAGCTCCACTGCCGTACCAGAGCAAAAGGGTCAGAGCCAGGGAACGGGTCAGGTCCATTGCCGGCCTGAAGACGGCAAAAATTTTAATTTCCTGCAAGCTGGCCAGGAAATGGTGTTCATTAATCTCCCGGAAGAGGTTGGAGCGCTCCTTTTCCTGGAAAAAGACCTGGATTATTCTGATGCCTGCGATATTTTCAGCAAAAAAGGCATTGATGCGTGTTAACTGTTTGCGCAGTTCCCTGAAGGCCGGTCGGGCTTTTTTCCGGTAAAGGAAAATGATCAGAACGACCAGGGGGATAATGCTGAAGGAGATAAGCGCCAGTTCAGTATGCAGGCGCAGCATAATAATTATTATCCCCAGCAGTAAGAAAAGATCCTTGAAGAGGTTTACCAGGAAGCTCGTATACATTTCATTCAAGGTCTCGGCATCGTTGGTTACCCTGGTTACTAGCTTTCCTACCGGATTTCTATCAAAAAAAGGAATGGAGAGTTTTTGCAGGTGCGAAAAGACATCGGTACGGAGATCATTAATAATGCGTTGTCCTGTCTGCATGAGGATATTAAACTGCACATAATGCAGGAGCATTCCCGTAACGTAAACGAACAAAAAAAATATCCCCAGTTTTTGTAATCCCTCGGGAGAGCCCGCACCTAGAATATAATCATCAATGGCAACTTTAAGAATATAAGGTTGGGCAAGCTGGATTGCTGTCACTGTAAATATTAAAAGAAGGGAGAGGGCAAGCAGTCCGGTATAAGGCCGGGCATAAAGGAGCAGGCGCTTAAATATATGTGGATCATAGCCTGGAGTTGATTCATCGTGGAAGTGGTGGTATTCGTGCATAAACGGTCTCCTTTTTTAGACAGCCTCTTCCCAGAGCTGTTGCTGGCAGAGTAAGAAATAAAGGCCCCTTTGTTCCAGCAGTTCCCGGTGTGTACCTTCCTCTTTTAAACATCCGTCCTCCAGCACCAGGATTTTTGCCGCTTTTTTTAAAACTTTAAGGCGGTGCGAGATAATAATTACTGTAGCGCGTATATTGCTGCTCTGCAGGTTGTTAATAATGTGCTCTTCGGTAGTAATATCCACAGAAGAAAGAGCATCATCCAGGACTAATATTTCCGGTTTCGTCAGCAGCGCCCTGGCCAGTGCCAGGCGCTGCTGTTGACCCCCGGACAAGGTTACCCCTCTTTCTCCAACTACCGTGTTGTATCCTGCAGGGAAGCTTTCAATTTCCTTATCAAGGGCAACCAGCTTTGCCGCTTTTTTAATTTCCTCCCAGGTGGCTCCGGGACGGGCAAAGGCAATATTGTCTGCAATGGTGGTGGAGAAGATAAAATTATCCTGCGGCACATAGCCAAACTTCTCCCGCCAAAGTTTCAGGGGAACCTGTGAAATGGGGTGATCTCCCACAAGTATCCGGCCCTGGCCGGGTTCAAAGAAGCGCAGAAGCAGGTACATCAGCGTGGATTTTCCGCTGCCTGTTTGTCCTGTTATAGCGGTTACCGTTCCGTATGGTATGGTCAGGGAGATGTTTTTTAAGACAGGATTTTGTTCATATTGAAAAGAAATATTTTCCAGAATAATATCGCCCTGAAGGTCTTCCTTTTTAAGGGAGAGAGGCAGGGGGTGATCTACTATCTCTGACCGTTGTTCAAGCAGGCGGTTAATCCTTTGCATGGAAGCCCTTCCCCGCTGGGTGATATTAATAACCCATCCCAGGGCGAGCATGGGCCATGTTAACAGGGCCAGGTAACCGTTAAATGCTACAAAATCTCCGATAGAAATCTGTCCTTTGATTACCAGATTGCCGCCGTAAATAAGAACTATAATAAAGCTCAAAAAGCTGCAAATATAGATCAGGGGATCATAAAAGCCCCACAGTTTGTATAAATTGAAATTATCGTGCATATATTTTGCCGTAGACTTTAAAAAACGTTTTTTTTCCACTCCTTCCAGGGCAAAAGCCTGGACGACTCTCATGGCAGCAATATTTTCCTGCGAGGTGTCCGTTAATTCTGCAAATGTTTCCTGAACTTTCATGAAGCGGTTAAAAACGCCTACCCCGAGCTTTTGAGAACCTAGAGCTAAAAAAGGCAGAGGAATTAAAGCCAACAGGGTAAGCCTGAGATCCGATGTAGAGAACATAAAAAATAGAGCCATGACAGTTAAGAAAAGTGCGTCAACCATTAGAACGACACTTAAACCGAGAGAAGAGCGCACCGCGGTAATATCGTTTGTCAGGTGGGCCATCAATTCCCCTGTTTTGTGCTGCAGGAAAAAGCGGGGGGAAAGGCTTTGCAGGTGATTGAATAAAAGTTCGCGCAGGTGTTTTTCCAGGATACGGGATGCTCCGATGATATAGAGCCGCCAGAGATAACGAAAAACAGCCATACCTACGGCTATAGCAATTATGAAATAAAGATAGCTGCGCAAAAGAGCAATGTTAACCTGAGCCGACAGCAGGGTATCAGTAAACAGACCCAGCAGGCGGGGAACAAGCAGCTGGAGAGAATCAACAATAAGGAGGCAGAATACCCCTCCCAGATAGTGCCATTTATATTTAAGGAAAAACTCTTTTAGTGTTAAAAATTCTTTTATCAATAAGAACACTCCACCCGGCCTGGCACGGTAAAAACGTTTTTTATCTTCAGCAGAGCTTTTTTAAGTCAATAAAGCAGCCATTTCCCAGATAATTAAACCGGGTAAAAGGGCATAATCCTCCGTAGGCAGGTACTGGGGAGCAGAAGCATCGTAAAGTATATTAGCGGAGGGGGGAAATTCCTCATCACCCTTCCAGAGAACGAATCCTATGGGAACCCGGGGAAAGGGCCGTAAAATTACGGAAACATCCCCAAAAGAAGCGGTTTTCCCATCGAGGGAAGAAGCTATTTTTACAAATTGTTCGGTTTTTTGACCGAAATATTTCAGGAGAGGTTTAATCGTTCTTTTCTGATAGGGCTCCAGATAGATCTGACCCCCGGGAAATTCTTTAAAAGTAATCCATTCTCCTTGGACGGGGGTGCCGCTGGCATGGCATAAATAATGCAGGAACAGTATTTGTAAGTGGATAGAAACTCCCCTGCCGTCAAGGAGGGCTTTGACCTCTCCGGTGCGGTGATGAACAAAGTATTTTCTGTTTAAATAGGGCAGAATAAAACTTTCCTGTTCCCTGTTGTACGTTACGGCACTGTTAAGGCAAACAATGCGGGGGTCTGCTTGAGAAAGCTCATGACTGGCTTTATCCAGGGCTGCGCCGAGATTAAACTTTTCTCTTTCCGTCAATTCGTTTTGTTTCACGGCTTGTCCTCCTAGCAAAATATTTTTTCTCCCCTGATTATTTTACCACAGCTCAAGGATTCGCGGGAAATAATTAATTCTAGAGAGTCCGTGATGTTGCTATAAATTCTTCTAAGATGTAAAATAAAAAAAACGTTCGGGAGAAAGATACATGTACCTGGTCAGCGCCTGCCTTTTAGGTTTAAAAACACGTTTTGACGGTCATAAACTGTCTCCTCCCTGCGGCACCATGGCCGTACCTCTGGAAAAGCTTGTACCTGTTTGCCCTGAGCAGCTGGGGGGGCTGCCCACACCCCGTTTTCCTGCTGAGATTCAGGGCGGGCAGGGAGAAGATGTCTTAAAGGGAACAGCGCTGGTTTTAAATACCGCAGGCGACAACGTAACGGAGTTCTTCCTGCAGGGTGCCAGGGAAATTCTGTCCCTGGCAAATCTTTATCAGGTGGAAGGAGCTTTTTTGAAAGACGGCAGTCCCTCCTGCGGTTCCTGCTATACCTATGACGGCACCTTTTCGGGAAGACGCTGTCCGGGCACAGGCGTTACCGCTGCCCTGCTCCGTGAGAACGGGATACCCCTTTTTAACGAAAAACAGCTTTTCCCCTGTTATCCGGGCTTTTAAAAATAGCCTTCTAAAAGTGTCCCCCATATTAATGGAAATTTGTCATACGTTAATTGTTACCTTATTTTAGATTCTAGAGAAAATTTCCGACGGAACTTTTCCAGGATAAAGCTTAATCATTTTTTTATAGTTTGCCAAAGCAAAAAGACATTCCCGGTACATCTGCAGGCGGTATAAAAAACCTCTGTAAAGCCCCATTTTTTCTTCTTTTGTGGCATGTGTTAGGCCACGGAGTTCGGGATAATAAACATTTTTTTGAGCCAGCCCGGCATACCGGGACAGCAGTATTTCCACACCGAAACGCGACCAGCCGAGGTCAGGCAGTATATCGACAAAATCCCTGCTTAAGGCACGCTGCCCGTTAAGAATGGAAAAATAATGCTGAGCCAGGTTAACATTTTTCTTTTGTCCATGGCGAAAGATGCCGACAGTCATGGCCGGAGGATGCGGTTCAGCCAGGGGAGACAATAACATTTCGAGATGTTCATTTTGCAAGTTTACCAGGTCGGCATCAAGGAAAAGATAACGGGCGGCATAAGGGATTTCTTCCAGCCCAGCCTGCAGGGCAGCCCCTTTACCCCTGTTCTTCTCCCAGCGCAATACTTTTACCGGGAAAGCGGAGGCCACCTGGGAGGTCTGATCTACGGAACCGTCATCTATGACAATTGTTTCATCGATCAGGGAGCTTGAAGTTATAATCTCTAAAACGCCGGCCAGGCGTGGCCCTTCGTTGCAGGCAGGTACCAGGGCGGCTGTTTTGACAGACGTCACGCAGCATCTCTTCCTTTCTTAAACTGGAAATGCCCATTCATTAATTATACCAGGTTGTGTTTTTTCAGTCAGCTGGAAGCGTCTTTGTCCTTTACAAGTGCAAAGACTTTATTCCGTGCGCTGATTAAAGATTAAGCATCTTTTATTTTTTTTGCAAAACCGGTTATTGTTTTATTCACTTCCTCACTTTTTTCCAGCATGGGCATATGACCGCTTCCGGGCAGTATCTGCAGTTCCGCTCCGGGAATCTTTTCGGCAAGGAAAAGACTGTATTTAGGAGGAGTCATTAGATCTTGTTCCCCGCATAAAACCAGTGCCGGCAGCTTAATTTGTCCCAGTTGATTCAGCACGTCAAACTTGTTGCAGGCGCTGAAATCTGCATAAAACACCCCCGGGGGAACGGTCAAAACCATTTCTTCCCCCTTTTTGATCATGTTTTTGTCTGCATCAGGCCCATAAAGATTTTTAACAAGGGACGATTCATGTTTTCCAGCGCGGTATAAGTTCAGAAATTTGGGAGCAACGCGCAGCCTGCCTCCAGTTGCTGCCAGGATGAGCGCTTTTAAATCGGCAGGATACTTCAGAGCGTAAGAAAGAGCAATGGCACCGCCCAGAGAATGGCCGGCTAAAATAAAGGGCGGCAAATTTATACTTTCCATAAAGTCCTTGATATAATCACAGTAAAGAGAGATATCGTCTGCAGCATCTCCTTCAGAATTTCCGTGCCCCGGCAGATCAATCGCCATAGGGGCAAATTCCTCTGCCAACCCGGTTAATTGAGGCTTCCATAAAAGACCGTTTCCCCCTGAGCCGTGGATGAAAAGAAGGGGCAGTTTTTCTTCGACAAAATTTCCGTAGTAACACATTTTAAAACCGTACTTTTTAAGCTGCACAAAATTAGATTTAAGGGGCATAATTGTGTCTCCTAACCTGTTAGTGAAGATATAAAGGACATAAGTCAGCTAGTTTACTTTTCTATAAAAAATGCAAATTTCCTTTTAACATAAAAAAAATGCTCTTTTTGATTTCCTCCACAAGCAGCACTAACCGCGTTTAAAATAATTTTTTGGGAGCTATTGGTGGGCGGATACTTGTGTTTGCACTCAGGAGGATGGGAAGCTGCAAAATCTTCATTAAAGATGGTCTGCCTTAACCTTTTTATATTTTCTATAAACCCCTGTAACGTTAAAGGGGTTATTTGTATATATTATATTAAGTTCATAAAAGCAATATTGAAAGGAGGAAAGACATTGTCAAACGGCTTAATTGTTGAACGGCGACTGCTTAAAGTAGAGCGGGTCATCGGTGAAACCACGGTAAGAAGAACTGTAGAAGCGGATATAGTCCTGCCTTTTAAAATCATTAAAATTTTTGATGTTATTGCCCATGTTGTAAACGTCCAAACGGAAGTACGTGCCGGAGGAGTGGATATTACAGGTGTCATCCATAAACAGCTTTTTGTTGTAGACAGAGGAGACCTGGTACGTCATCTAGATGAGGATGTGCCCTTCCAGGTCTTTGTTCCTGTGGCTGGTGCCGCACCGGGTATGAATGTACAGGTAGATATCAGGGTTATTTCGGTAGACACCACTTTAATCGATCCGCTGACTGTACGGCAAGTAATAATTTTAGAAATCTTTGTTAAAGTAACTGTTACCGAACAAATTGAAGTAGTTGTTGATGTGCGAGATGGGGATATTATTGTCCGCAAAGAACTGCTAAAAGTTGACAGTGTAGTTGGTGAGGATATTGTAAGACAGGCCATTACACCAACGATAACCCTGCCGATAACGGCCAGGAAGATTTTCCGTATCATCCCGTCGGTACGCGACGTCACAGCAGAAGTACGCTTTGATACTGTTATCCTGAGGGGAGTTATTCACAAGCAGGTGTTTCTTGTTGACGAGGGCAATCTGGTACGCCATGCCGCTGAAGATATTCCTTTCACGAAAACAATTGATATACCCGGGGCCAGACCCGGTATGCAGGTCCAGTTTAATGTGCGCGTTTTCCTGGAAGAATTTGAGCTGATAGATCCCCCCAGCCGCCTGCTGCGCCAGGTCCTGGTAATCGAAGCTTTTGTCAAGGTGACAGAGACGCTGCAGCTCGAGGTAGTGGTCGATGTGGAAGGCAAGTTTATTGTTGTAACTAAGAAACTCTTGAAAGTTGAGGCCGTCGTGGTGGATGTTCTCCAGCAGGAGACGCTGCGAGCGGTTGTTACCCTGCCTGTCCAGGCCCTAAAAGTGTTCGAGATCATCGGGCAGATTGTCAACCTGCAGGCTGAGGCCCGTTTCGACCAGGTAATCGTGAGGGGAGTCCTGCACAAGCAGATCTTTTTTGCAGATCCCGGCAACCTGGTACGTCATGCCCGGGAAGATATACCTTTTACCTTTGTTAAAACCGCATCGGGTGCCCGCCCGGGGATGAATGTGCAGGTAAGTGCCCGCATTGTCGGCCCCATCAGGCACAGGATTATTGACGTACAAGGATTAAGATTGGAGCAGACGGTTGTTATAGAAATCTTCGTAAAAGTTACACGTACCGTACAGCTTGAAGTAGTTGTAGATGTAAGAAGAAAAATCCCGCCAATGCCGCCAAGGCCTGCATCGGAGGTATCGGAGGCATCGGGGGAATCGAAGGAAGAAAGCTAAACATTTTACTATCCTGAAAACAGCTACCCTGAAAACAGCTCTTTACCATTTTCATTCAACTGATGGTGAAGCTCAAGCTTTATGGTTGTTTCAGTATAATAACAGTTTTACGGTCGCTTGTGGCGATTTTTTCGAACCCCTGTAACACTACAGGGGTTCGTTGTATATATTATAGTGAGCCTGTAAAAAGAAAATAGTTGAAAGGAGGGAAAAAACATTGTTCACCGACTTTATTGTTGAACGGCGGTTACTTAAGGTAGAACGGGTCGTCGGTGAAACTACGGTAAGGAGAACTGTAGAAGCTGAGATTACATTGCCATTTAAGGCCATAAAGGTTTTTGATGTAATTGCCAGCGTTACCGATGTAACAACAGAGGTACGAGAAGGCGGTGTTTTAGTCACCGGAGTCATTCACAAGCAGCTCTTTGTAGTTGACCTGGGAGATATAGTCCGTCATGTACCCGAGGATGTTTCTTTTGAAGAGTTTGTGGGTATCCCTGGCGTCGGACCGGGCATGAATGCACAGGTAAATATTCGTATCCTGACGGTTGATACAGAATTAAATTTAGATCGGGTCAGGCAGACAGTTGTTTTAGAGATTTTTGTTAAAGTAACCATTACGGAACAGGTCGAAGTGGTCCTGGATGTCAGAGGCCCGGGAATCGTTGTCAGAAGGGAACTGTTGAAAGTTGACAGTGTAGTGGGTGAAGATACTCAATTCTTTACGCTGACACCTACTGTTACCCTGCCAATTACGGCCCAAAAAATATTCCGTATCATACCTTCAGTCCGGGATGTTACGGCCGAAGTTCGTGAAGACACTGTCATTGTACGCGGAGTGATTCACAAGCAGATCTTTCTCGTTGATGAAGGAGACCTAGTTCGTCACGCTTCAGAGGATGTCCCCTTTACCAGAACGGTTGATATCCCCGGGGCCAGACCAGGGATGGATGTTCAGGTAACTCTCCGTGTTGTTCTGGAAGACTTTGAACTGGTAGATCCCCCCGGGAGAGTTTTAAGGCAGACTCTGGTAGTGGAGGCTTTTGTCAAGGTAACGGAGACACTTCAGCTCGAAGTTGTAGTAGATGTAAAGGGTCCCGGTATTAAAGTTATTAAGAAACTCTTAAAGGTTGAAAGCGTGGTAGTAGATGTCCTCCAGCAGGAAACGGTACGTGCCACCGTAATTCTACCCCAGAAACCTACGAAGATCCTGGAGATCATTGCCCAGGTTGTCAACCTGGAAGCCGAGGCCCGCACGGACCAGGTTCTGGTCAGGGGAATATTGCACAAACAAATCTTCTTTGTCGATGAGGCCGGCGATCTACTGCGCCATTTCAGGGAAGACGTGCCTTTCCGCTTTGTGAAGGCAGTCCCTGGGGCTCGTCCGGAAATGAATGTGCAGGTGCGCGCCCGTATTATTGGTGATATTATCCACAGGCTTGATGGCGAAAAATTGGAACAAACTGCTGTTATCGAGGTCTTTGTCAAGGTAACGCGTACCGTACAGATGGAAGTAGTTGTGGATGTAATAAGAGTGGTGCCGCCTGTGCCGCCGGTGCCGCCACCGC
>QZJM01000030.1 GCA_003605065.1 Dethiobacter sp.
AAAATTTCGTTTTTTAAACGCCTGACGATATGAATACCTACCCCCTCATCGTAGGCTAAAAGATTACCGCACCCAATAATCTTAATTTTTTTCATCTCCGCAATTCCCCTTTACCTCTAAACCTAAATTTTAAAAATTCATAAATGAGGGTTTTTAGCTATTGAATATTCCGAAAAAAATCATAAGTTTACCTTTCCCTCCAAGGTATAACTAATATTCAAAATTAACTGTATAAAGTTACATTTCTAAATTTGCTTACTTCATTATACTATTAGTTAGTCATTTCAGCAAGAATTTTTTCCACAGCTTCCTGGGGTGAGGCATGTTCGATGATGGGCCTCCCAATAACCAGGAAACTGGCCCCGGCTTCGAGAGCCTGGCGGGGGGTTAATACCCGCAGTTGATCGTCGAGGGACGACCATAAGGGGCGAACTCCTGGAGTAACAATAAGAAATTCCTCCCCGCACTTTTTACGAATCATTTCTGCTTCGCGTGGAGAGGCAACAACTCCGTTCAACCCGTTTTCCATTCCCAATAAGGAGAGGTTGAGCACATGCTGCTCCAGACTCTTTTCTACTCCTGTTTCTTCCCTCAGCACTTTTTCATTAAAAGAAGTCAGAACAGTAACACCCACCACCAAAGGTTTGGGTATGCCCTGCTTTGCAGCTGCTTCCGCCGCTGCTTCTACCGCAGCGCGGATCATATCACTGCCTCCGCTTAAATGAATATTAAACATATCAACACCGTAACGCGTGACAACCTCTGCCGTAGAAGCGACAGTATGTGGAATATCATGAAACTTTAAATCCAGAAAAATTTTGGCCCCTAAATTTTTTAACCCTGTGATAATTCCGGGGCCACAGGCAACATAAAGCCTCATTCCTACTTTATAAAATTTTACAAGGGGAGAAAGATGCCTTACCAGGGCATAGGCTTCCTCTTCTTTCTCCACATCGAGAGCAACAATGATTTTTTCCGCCGCCTCCTGATTATCCAGGCTTTTGCGTTTACCAAACATCTTATCTTCAGACCCTCCCTATAAAAAACATTTTTTAAACGATCTGTGCTGCTCCTATAATCTCCTCCATACTGCTAAGATTTTCCGATTCCAGATAAGCATGTAGTCCGGAAATAAGCCGGGGTATAGTATACGGATCGATGAAATTTGCCGTCCCCACAGCAACGGCACGGGCTCCGGCCATGAAAAACTGCAGGGCGTCCTTCACGCTTACAATGCCCCCCATGCCGATTACGGGAATATTTACAGCCCGGCAGACTTCGTATACCATTCTTACCGCTACCGGCCTGATCGCCGGCCCTGAAAGTCCACCGGTTATGTTTCCCAGAAAAGGGCGCCTGGCGGTAACATCTATTACCATTCCCCTTAAGGTATTTACCAGGGAAAGGATATCTGCGCCGCTGTTTTCCGCGGCACGGGCCAGTTCAGCTATATCCGTCACATTTGGGGAAAGCTTAACGATTAAAGGCAGGTTACATGCCTGGCGCACTTTCCTGACCAGCCTGTCAATAGTTTGTACCGAGGTTCCAAAAAGAATGCCCCCTTTTTTTACATTAGGGCAGGAAAGGTTAAGCTCCAGGGCCAGAATCCCCTCTACCCCGGAGAGTTCCCGTGCCAGGGTAACATAGTCTTCTTCCGTATCGCCGGCAATATTTACAATGACCGCTACCTGATAATATTTAAGGCGGGGAAGTTCCCTGGATAAAAAAACTTCCAGGCCGGGGTTCTGCAGTCCGATGGCATTTAACATCCCGGCCGGTGTTTCTACAATCCTGGGTGCCGGGTTACCCTGCCGGGGTTTAATGGTAAGTCCCTTTACCACCAGGGCTCCCAGTTTTTCCAGTTCGAGAAGGGATGAATATTCCTCACCAAAGGCGAAAGTTCCTGAAGCAGCCAGTACCGGGTTTTTTAATTTTAAGGGGCCCAGTTTTGCCTCCAGGTTTACCATGTTACCAAACCACCTCATGAGAGTGAAAAACCGGGCCATCTCGGCATACCAGCCGGCAACCGGTTTCTTCTCCCTTGCTTATTTTTACAGCGCAACCCTGACAGGCGCCAATGCCACAGGCCATCCTCTCTTCCAGGGAAAGCTGCATAGGATAACTCCATCCCTTATTTTTTTCCGCCAGTGCCTGAAGCATAGGCCGGGGGCCACAGGCAAAAATTTCCTCCGGTTTCAGCCCATTTTTTAAGGCCTCCTCAAAAAGTCCGGTTACCAGTCCCCGAAAACCGCTGCTGCCATCTTCAGTTGCCCGGCGTATTTCTATTTCCCCGGGTAAAAATCTCCTTACAGGGATAAGTTCATCCAGGGAAGAGGCGCCATAAAATAGAACAACTTTTTTTTGTTCTTGCACAAGGGTTCGTGCTAAAAATAATAAAGGAGCCACTCCCACGCCTCCGGCTACAAGTACCGAAAAGACAGGTCCTTTAAGAGGTTTAAAACCAGACCCCAGCGGGCCCAGGCAATCCAAAAACTCGCCCTGTCGTACACTGCTGAGAATCCTGGTCCCTTCTCCGGCAAGGCGAAAAATAATTTGCAATGTTCCCTCCCCGGGGGATGCTCCTGCTATACTGAAAGGGCGCCGGAGAAAAGGGGCCAGACTTTCCCTGATGCGTATATGGAGAAACTGCCCGGGAAGAGATTCCCTGGCCATCTGAGGATCTTCCAGCAACAAATAATAATGATTAGAAGTGATCTCTGTAATTTCCATTACCCGCGCTCTGGATAACATGATATTACTTACTCCCCTGTTTTATGAATAACCCTTTTAGTTCGGGGAAATCTTTACTGAAGCCCTTTACCTTGCCCTCCCACATTTTGATATCTCCATCTACCATGGTTAATACAGGAAAGCCCTTCAAGCGCCAATCCTTAAAAGGAGTATTTTGCCCCAGGGAAAAGAAGCTATCCGTATTCACAGGATATTCCTTATGAGGTTCAATAACCACAAGGTCCGCTGGAGATCCAGGTGTCAGGTTGCCTCCGGGAACCCCGAGAAGGTTTGCCGGAACAGTGGAGAGGCATTTTACGAGTTCCGATAAAGAAAGTATTCCCTGTTCCACGATTTTTGTCCAGAGAAGAGGGAAAGCTGTTTCCAACCCTGTTACACCAAAAGGAGCATTCAGAAAATCTGCTTCCTTTTCCTGGAGCCGGTGAGGAGCATGATCCGTGGCAATAATTTCGATGAGGCCTTCCTGTAAAGCTTCCAACAAAGCATCCCTATCAGCAGAAGAACGCAATGGCGGGTTCATTTTGGCACTGGTATTAAAGTATTCCACCGCCTCCTCTGTTAAAAGTAAATGGTGAGGAGTGACCTCTGCCGTAAGGTTAATACCGCTTTCCCTGGCCCAACGCAGCAAAGCCACGCTTTCCCCGGCACTAATGTGGGCCAGGTGGAGCTTTCCGCCGACTTTCTGCTGGAGCAATATTTCCCTGGCAACCATTACCGCTTCAGAAACAGCAGGTATAACCGGCAATCCCAGACGGTAACCATGAACTCCGTCATGAACAACACCGTCACCTGACAGGGATAGATCTTCACAGTGAGAGATAACCGGAAGGCCCAGAACCAGGGCAAACTGCATGGCTCTTAACATAAGCCCGCCATTCATAACCGGCCTGCCATCATCGGAAAAGCCCCTGACTCCTTCCTGTGCCATCTCCCACATAGGAGCAATTTCCTGTCCCTTCAGTCCGCCCGTCAGGGCTCCTATGGGGTAAACACGGGCAAGATCGGCCTGCCTGGCCCGCTCTTTGATATAATTAACAATCTCTTTGCTGTCCACCGGGGGATCAGTATTGGGCATACATGCCACAGCGGTAAAGCCCCCTGCTACCGCAGCAGCACAACCTGTGGCGATAGTTTCCTTACCTTCATTTCCCGGCTCCCGGAGATGGGCATGAATATCCACCATTCCCGGTAGAATTATTTTTCCTTTAAGATCTAAAACAGGAACTTCCACAGGACCCAGGGATAAAGAAACTGCTTCGATCCTGTCTCCTTTAATAAGGATCTCCGCCGGGCCCTCCCAGTCGTTGACGGGATCATGTAAAATTCCCCCTTTTAAAAGCAAATCCATCGTTAGATCACCCTCCCGGCCAAAAGTAAATCCAGGACTGCCATTCTTACATAAACACCATTTCGTACCTGGTCCTGAAAGAGAATTCTATCCGGATAAACATTTTCAAAGGTCTTTATAACTCCTGAGCTAATTTCAATACCTATGTTCACTGGCCCGGGGTGCATCAGGCAGGCATCTTCCTTTAACAGGGAAAGCCTTTTTTCGTTGAGGCCATATAAAGCGGTATATTCACCCAGAGATGGTATAAGACTTTTTCCCTGCCGTTCCTTCTGAACTCTTAATAGATAGATTATATCACCGCTGGGGAGCACCTCTTCCAGATTATATGACCAGTTTACACCGGGGGGGACAAGTTCCAGGGGGAGCAAAACCGGGGGAGCAACCAGGGTAAGGTTGGCCCCGAAAACAGGAAAAGCATAAAAATGGGAACGGGCTACCCGGCTGTGTAAAATGTCACCTACCATAACAACCTGTAACCCGGAGAGCTTTACCCCGCTTTCAAGTAAGGTAAAGATATCCAGAAGGGCCTGGGTAGGGTGCTGATAACAACCCTCTCCACCACTGATAAAAGGAATTTCTACAAACTGGGAAACCCTATGAAATATGCCGGGAGAGCTATGACGGAAAACCAGGGCATCGGCACCGATGGATTGTAATGTTTTAATGGTATCATCAGCATTTTCGCCTTTTTTTTCGCTGGATAGTTCCGGTATAAAATTAATAATCCTCCCACCCAGTTTCTGCACGGCCAGTTCAAAAGAAATGCGTGTACGTGTACTCGGTTCCCAGAATGAAATGGCAATATTTTTCCCTTTAAGAGATGAAAAAACATCCCCATCTTTTTTCTTATAGTAAGCTGCCCTTTGCAAAATTTCTTGCAAAGCTTCCAGCGAAAAATCTTTTAAGCTCAGCATATCTTTGGGAAGCAAAGCAGTCATTCCTCCTAAAGGCCTTCTCCAGGCATGTCGTCAAATCTGGTGTCCCCAGGGAACCAGACACGTATCAGCGCCTGGATAGCCAGGACATATAAACCGGCTGTAGAAAGATAAGTCTCGGAAACAGTATCAAAAAGGATCTGGGAACGCGGGGCAAATTCCTCCCCGCCTTCCCAGATGATAAAAGCCAGGGGCAGGCGGGGAAATACGGGAACGATGATACCGGCATCGCCTTTTTCAAAAAGTTTTCCCCCATGTTGCAATCCCAGGGCCAGGAACTCTTCCCTATGATTAAAATAATTCCGTGCCAGGGGTTCTAAAGCTTCTTTTTGAAAAGGTCTCCAGTGCAGCTGTCCCCCCCTTAAATCAAGAAAGGAAAGCCACTGTCCTCGCGCCGGCAGTCCACTGTCAGAGGTAAGATACTGTAATATAACCACCTTTTCATCATGAGCCAGCCCTGACAATTTTAAGTTTTTACCTGTTTCCGGGAAATTAATCTCTCCCCCGGGATAAGTTATCTCCACAGTAAGGCTGCAATATTCCAGTAAGAACCTATCTTTTACAAAACTGGCACCGCTTAGTTCTGCCATTTCCAGGGGATCGCGGGCGGCAAATTCCTGTATAACTTTAGTAAAAGCATTCCTGCTGCACAATTTTATCCCTCCATTTGTTAAAAGCAATAATTCAACAAAAGTCCTCCTTTTTCCTCCATCTTTAATTTTTTCCAGCAAAATAAATTATATTTTTCTCTAAAATATGCTAAAATATAGGCGTAATAACTTAGCTGGAGGTTTTTTACTTTGCGAAAAAAAGGCCGGAATTTTAACTTTTTTGTAATAACCTGCCTGATTATAGCCTGTTTATTTCTCTTTTCTTCCTTAATCTTTTCCGGGGAGGTTCCCCGAAAAGAAACTTCCTCTCCCCCTTCGGATGGCCAAGAAAAAATTGAGGAAAGTAAAAAAGAGGAAGAACCGGACAAAGAATCGCCAGGTAACCTTCCGGCAGCAGAACAGAACGAAAACCCCAAGCTTTTTCCGTCAAGGGGTAAAGAAGTACAATTCAAATGGGATGATGTACTGCTGGAAAAAATTTCTTTCCTGCAAAGCCCCATACCGGGAGCCCAGGTTACCAGCAGGGATTCCCAGCTGCCGGGGGCGCCCCGTCCTTATCGAAACGGAATTCACGAAGGTTTAGATTATTATTCGGGATCCTGCGGTATTACTATAAATTTCGGAGACCCGGTTTTTGCAGCGGGACCGGGAATAGTTTACCGCATTGATCATGATTACCTGGAACCGGACATGAAGGAAAGGGATGAAATATTAAAAATTTGCAAAGAAAGGAAGGATACTCCTGAAGATATTCTGGACAAGCTGAGGGGCAGGCAAATCTGGCTGACTCATCCTTATGGGGTAATAACACGCTATGCTCACCTCAACGAAGTTGCCGCTCACTTACAAGAAGGAGACCTGGTAGAGGCCGGCGACTTTATAGGCACTATCGGCAACTCCGGCACCAGCGATGGAGCCGGAGGAAATACTTTAAATCCCCACCTGCATTTCGAGATCTGGATCAGCGGCAGTTACCCGGGAGAAGGATTGTCTCCCCGGGAAATAAGGGAATTGTGGAAACGCGTGCTGGAAAATTAGAAAAATAAAAGCTCCTTTTTCCCCTTGATCTTAGAATACCAGGGAAAGCCAGACCTGACGCTGCCGGGGGCCGTCAAATTCAGCAAAAAAAATGGACTGCCAGGTGCCCAGCAGTAACTCCCGGCCCTCCACCAGCAAATGCAGGCTGGAACCTAAAAGAGAAGCCTTAATGTGAGCATCGCTGTTCCCTTCCCTGTGCCCGTACCCCCTGTCGCCGTAAGGAACAAGTCTATGTAAAGCATTACGTAAATCCTTTATTACCGATGGATCGGCTCCCTCGTTTATTGTGACGGCAGCCGTAGTATGTGGAACAAATACAACCAGGCAACCCCTTTCCACGCCTGTGGAGCGAATAAATTCTCTTACTTTTGCAGTTATATCCAAAAATTCTTCCCGACTGCCTGTCTTAATGATAAGGGTTTTTCTGTGCACATTATACCACTCCGGAGTTTAAAAAGCCTCTTCCTTTAAAAAAAGAAAAGAGGCTTTTATTCTTTTTCCCTTTGCGTAAGGTACATCAGCATATTATGATAGGCCCGGTGCTCTATATTTAAAACGTTGTTAATTTCCTTATACTTGGCCGAAATACTGGAGGGTGAAATATTGTACTGCTCTGCCAGTTTTTTTTGAGTAACACTTAAAAAATGAAACTTGGCAATGGCATATTCCAAGCCGGCAGCCCACGTTTCGACTTTCTTAATGGCAGGGACATGGGGATAAATATTATTCAGAAAATCTATCCAGACAGCCTGAACATCTTCATAAAAACGTTCGCTGTATGCTTTACTGGAGCGCATATTGATCAGGGCACAGTCAAGAACTTCCTGCCATTTATCAAGCCACCTGGGTGCCACCAGGGGGTAATAGGAGAGGTCAACATCCCTTAAAAAACCTTCCATAAAAATGGTAACAAGACCTTTAATTCCCATATTTCTAAGTTCTAAAAGAGCTTGTAACCGTAACCGCTGTTTTACCCAGGGATTCCTTACAAATTCCCTTAAAGCTTCTTCCCCCATCCCTTCCGGCAGCAAACCGTACACTTGAATAGCCTTTTCTGCGATCTGTTCATTTTCCTGATAAAGGGACTGCCACAAAATACGTTGTACTGCCTTGCTTTCCTGGTAACACCTGAGAATTTCTTCCCCTTCTTTAGACTTTCCGGAAAGAGAACCCCCTCTTTTTTTTCTTTCCAGCACGTTTTTTTCTTCTTCTTCCTCCTCAGTTAAAGCAAAAAGAAGATCCTCAGCATCGACAGCCATTTCTCCATCGGGAGAAAGCTGCAGGTATAAATTGAGGTAGTAGCGTGCCTTATCCAGGTTATCCATTAAACCGTAGTTAACTGCCATCAAGAAGTAACACTCTGTTAAAGAAGGATCCATCTGGTAGACAATAAAAGAAAAGACCTGGTTGGCCTTATCCAGATAACCCATCCTACTCAACAGGCAGGCCAGGTTATAATGGTTAAGGGAATTGTCAGGTTCTACTTCGATCGTCTTTTTAAAAAAAATAAGAGCTTTATCAAGTTTGTTCTGTTGATAATAGTGGTTCCCTTTTTGATAATAATAACTGGCATTTTTTAAAAAAGGAACTACTTTAGATGAAGTTTTGCTTTGTATCATTTTTTTCACCACTGGTACCATATGTTAAAAAGCCTAAATTGACTTTCCACTATGATAACTATTTTGTTGTTTTTAGCATTTAATCATACCATTCACTACTAAAATTCTCTAGGACAGAATTAATTTCCTGCCTGTTTTATCTTTATTTTTACCATAGTTTCTCTTTCTAACTTTTTTCCCGTTAAGAACCGCCTGTATATATTCTTCGTTCCAGGAAGCGATCCCACTCTGTCCATCCGGAGGTATTGCCCTGATATTTGTCCACAACCTGTTGAAATTGCTTCAATCGTGCACTTAACAGGTCCGCATGAAACAAAGAATAAGCATTAAATGTCTGGGGCACTTCAGGAGAACCCCAATCCTTTTCCCCGTGATGGCTGATGATCATATGTTCCAGCTTCATTTTTAAATCCCCGGGGAATAAAGGCAATTTATCCAACATCTTTCTTAAAATATCCAGTCCTATGGAAATATGCCCTAATAAGCGCCCTTGATCAGTTTGGTCAAAAGTAATACTGTTGAGGTCATATTCCTCAATTTTTCCCATATCGTGAAAAACAGCTGCTGTGATAAGGAGGGATTTGTCGACTTGCTGTGGGTAATATGTGCAAATATGCCGGCATATTTCCACAACCTCCAAGGTATGTTCCAGAAGTCCGCCGAGATAGTTATGATGAATAACTTTGGCTGCCGGAGACAACTTGAATTTCTCTACAAGTTCGTAATCTTCACAAAATATTTCTAAAAGCCGGCTTAAATTTTTTTCCGTTACATCTTGTCTGAGGATCTCTTTAAGCCTGTTCCACATCTCCCCTGTGTTCCTGGAAGAGGAAGCCTGGAAATAACTCCTGTTAACTTTCTCTTTTTCTACTTTATGATAACTGCTTATGACCAACTGGAGACCATAGTATTCATTTACTTCACCTGTTACCAAAAGCACATCATTTACTCGTATCGGTTCCCTGACCAGGGAGCGGTCCCAGATGATACCTTTAATAGTTCCACTGATATCACCGAGCAGCAATTTCAAGAAATATTCACCAGATTTGGCTGGAGAGGAAAAAGATATTTCCCGGACATCAACCACAACGAACGGGGATTGCACATAACTGCCGTTTTTTAAGTCCTTAACAAATTGTTTGCCCAATAAAACCCCTCCCCTTAACAAATTCTTTTTTTAACCTTTAAATCCTGCAGAATGAGAAAATTTAAATGAAAGTGGGCGGAAACTATCAAAGCAGGCCTTTTAGAGCCTGCTTTGAATTTAATCCGGGTTATTACATTACAAGCCTCTTAAGAAAGTTATTCCACTTTGGGGCGGGGGTAAAGCCCTGCTCTCTCCACTATTTCAGGGACGACTTCTTCCCAGGCAATGGCCATAACATGGACACCGGCTACGCCTTCGATTTCTTTCAGGCGCTGGATAGTTTCCACAGCAATATTGAGGCCTTCTTTCTTTTTATCCTGGGCACCTTTAAGGCGTTCAATAAGGGAATCAGGGACAATCATCCCGGAAACATTGTTTTGCATATAGCGGGCCGCACCTATGGATTTAATAGGTGTTACACCACCCAGGATATAGACCTTTTTATGCAGCCCAAGTTCCCTGACTTTCTCCATCCATTTTTCGAAACGTTCTAGGTCAAAGATGCACTGGGTTTGAATAAATTGTGCTCCTGCGGCTATTTTTTTAGCCAGGCGCAGGGGCCGATATTCAAAGGGGTCGGCAAAAGGGTTGGCCACAGCACCGATAAAAATTCTGGGCAGGGGATGCTCCAACTTCTCGCCGCCGATGAAAACCCCTTCATCCCTCAATTTTCTTACTGCCTGGAGGAGCTGCATAGAGTCAAGATCAAAAACATTTTTGCTTTGAGGTTCATTGCCAAATTTGGCATGGTCACCCTGCAGGCAGAGAAAATTCCTGACGCCAAAACTAACTGCCCCCAGAAGATCACTCTGCAGGCAGATCCTGTTCCTGTCCCGGACGGTCATCTGCACGTTGGGCTCCAGTCCCATCTGTATAAGGGCAGCAGCCACGCCAATGCTGGAGGTTCGCACTATGGCTGTCTGGTTGTCCGTAATATTGTAGGACTCCACATGATTGCGCATCGCTTCAGCATGATGCTTGAGAGTTCCCACATCGGCGCTCTTCGGCGGCCCCAACTCTCCTGTAACGGCAAAATGCCCGCTGCTTAATACTTTTTCAAGTTTACTTTCCGGTTTCAAGCCTGACATCCTCCCTTACAATTGTTCTTGGACCTCCGTGGTGGGAAGCAGACCAATCCTTCGGGGGCTGGATAACTTCCATTCTATCGAGAACTCCTGATTTCAGGAGACGCTCGTAGATAAGGTGCCAGGCACAGTCCACATCCTTGCTGATCTCGCATTTCCCATACTGGGACCCCCCGCAAGGCCCGTTGAGCATGCTCTTGGAACAGCGGGTAACAGGACATATGCCCATGGTTAAATCCAGGACACAGTCACCACACCCCAGGCAATTTTCTGTCCAGACGCCCTGTTCCAGGGGATACCCCATAAATTTCGTATTTAATCCCGGCAGGATAATTTTTTCAGGCAATCTGGTAGCCATGGTTTGCACGCCTACACCGCAGGCCAGGGAGAGAATAACATCACATTCCAGCATATTTTTGGCATAATCATCAATATATTCATATTCACACTGCCGTAAAAGGGTATGGGTGGTAATTTCCACGTCTTTACGCAGTAAAGAGAGCGCCGCCGCCGTTTCGGCCGCCTCTTTCTCTCCTCCTGACAGGCAGACAGTAACACATGTTCCACAGCCCAGAACGCATATCTTCCGGAAAGGTTCCAGCATTTCAGCGATTTCCGCCAATGGCTTTCTTTCACCAACGATCATTTTTCCTCACCTTCCCTCTCCATAAAGCCTCTGGAATCTTTTTTACTTATTGATTTTGCGATCTGAAGACATCCACATAAGAATCACAGTAAATGTCCATATTCATCAGAACCCTGGCCGTTGCCACCGCAGCTACCAGTTCCTCATCGCAGGCATCGGCAATAGCGGCATCCAGTCCACAGGCTATAGCCATTACAGCAAAATTACGGTTAATTAACTCCCGGTTTTTCGTGCCCTGGGAAATATTACTTAAACCAACCACCGTCTTGGGAGGAGGGTCGGAAAGCAATTTAATCTGCCTCAGGGTTTCAAAAACCTCGGGCCCATGAGCCTGACCTACGTTACAGGGTAAGGCCAGGGGGTCAATATAAAGGCTATCAATGGGCACACCGTAGGCATCACAGTTGGCAACCAGCTCCATGGCCAGGGCCACACGGCTCTCTGCATCCTTGGGAATACCTTCTTCGTTCATGGCCAGGCCTATCACCTCGGCATTGTACTTGCTGGCCATTGTGAAAATCCTGTCCATTTTTTCTGCAATAGCCGGAACAGAGTTGATCATGGCCGGCTGTTTGCAAATTTCCAGGCCTGCTTCAATAGCATCAAAATCAGTAGAGTCTAAACATAAAGGTAATTTAGTAGCTTCCTGAGTAACCTCCACAAGCCACCTCATGGCCGAAACACGATCGGCTACTGCGGGCCCCACATTGATATCCAGGTAACCGGCTCCCATAGCCTCCTGCTTTTTGGCCCACTCCTGAACCGGTCTGGGATCTTTTTCACGGATTGCTCTGGCTATATCACGGAACATCCCGTTAATTCTTTCACCAATAATGATCATTGCTTTACCTCCCTTGTTTTTTTGGGGGGGACCTTAAAAAGTCAAATTTGTATCGTTAACTGTTATCCTGCATCAATTCGTCTATTTGTTTCTTGATCAATCTGACAGCCCCGGGGTGACGCATAACCAGGATATCCATTCCCGCCTGCAGCAGTGCTGCTGCCGTGGTGACCTCCCAGGTCAGGGAGCGTTCGGCCTGATCTCCCCAACCAGGCTGCTCCTCTTGGGAAATATTGGCCTCTTTTTTACTCCATACCTCGTGCCCCACATTGGCAATGGTAGGCATAGCCAGCATTCTATCGCCTTGTAAAGCGCCAAAGCGGGCTCTTTCCATAATTGAATAGCTGTATTCAAGACCATATCCCAGAGCGGCAACGGTAGGATCGATGACAATACGATCTAAAAGGGGAGTGCTCATTTCAGCAACGAGAATGTTTAACTGTTTGGCAATATTGATATCGATGGGAGACTGGGCAATTATAGAGTGCTTATGGGCCATGGCCGCACTGGTTACAGATTTATAATTATCCTGCTCGGCGACCCCCAAAAGCAGGTTTTCCCCCGCAGCAGCTTCAGCTAGAAGACCAATAATGGTGTTATCCTTTTCCGCCTTTCCGCAGCCGTAAACAATAAGGGGAACCCCTACCGCTGCCAGCACGTTCTTAAGCGTGGCGATACATTCTTCCGCAGAAGCATCCTTAATATCAGGGTCGGCGCTCTTAAAACGAATGGCAATAAGATCGGCACCGTACTGCTCAACGCATTTCTTGGCCCAGGCGCCGGGATCATTGTAGACATCTTCAAAATAACTCTTCAGATTGGCAGGCCATTCCTCGGGAACAATGTCCCAAATCTCCATGGCCACCACAGGCCGGTTGGGAATCTCACCCTCAAAATGCAGGAAGGGCAGAGCCGTTTCCCCGCCGACTTTAACAGTATGGGTACGGGTACCACCTTCGTCCTTAGTAGCACCCAAAACTACCTCGCGTACCTGACTTCTATATTTTTCTTTAAAAATCTCGACAGCCATCGCTTTTCTCCTTTCATAATTTTAAAAATTTTAGAGGGTTTCACAAATTCCATTGAAGGAAAGAAAGGTTAAATCCGCAATGCAACTTACGATATTATTCTAAATCCGGAAGCGCCCGGTACGAATATTATCTAGGCAAACTGGGCCTTGGCAAATTTTTGTATTCCAGAAGATTCACGAGGCCCGACAATAACTTCCCAGCCGGATTCATCTTCCAGTTTACCTTTGAGGACCGCAACTGCCCCGGGAATAACAATTTTCTTGTGAGAAACTTTTTGTTCCATGCCACAGGCCTTAATGGCTGCCGCAATCTTTTCCGCTGTGAACCTGTTATCGGCATAAGCGGTGAGGACGGATATGCCCCCCGTATCAACAGAGATAATATAGCTCGGTATGCGGGTAGCATCCACTTCTCCTTCTACCAGGAAGTAGGTCAGGGAGAAATTGGTAGTGCAATAGACAGGAGAATTTTCGTTTACATCTCCCAGTACATGAAGGCCGGGTTCTACGGCAACCGGCTTTTGAGGATCAGTGTAGATGTTCGATCTCCAGCTTAACAGGGGAAGTAATATTTCTTTCTTGGTGGTTTTCATTACAATAAGGCTGGCATACTTGGCAATGTAAGCGCCGGCCTGCAGCAGTTCCTCCTGGGGATCATCCTTAGTGGTAAAAGTTATGGCGGGATAACCAAAAGTGCGGAACTTTTTCCTCACTGCCTGGCGGCGGAATTGGGTCAGGTCCGCAATCACCTTGCTGGTTTCCCGGGAACCGGAATCAAGTACCAGTTCACGATAACCCAGTGCTACGATCTTTTCTACCAACTCAGCCAGGCTATCCAGGTTCTCACCCCTGACAGCAAGAGGACAACCATTGGCTTTGGCCAGTTCGGTCATTTTTTCATAGTTGCCCTTGTCTGCCGCGTACAGAAGCGGTTTACGGGCGGCTAAAACCTGGAGTGCTGCTTCCATGGCACCCGCATCCCCGGCAACAAGGACAAAATTTTTGTTTGTTTTGGCTGCTGCTTTCTCAGCAGCAGCTTTAAAGCTGGCTGCATCACCGGAAGCATTAACCAGGGCGACGGCGTTAACCTCATAATGCTGGCCGACGCGTTCGAATGCCAGTTGATTAATAGCATCCACTTTGGCCTCGACGTCTTCATTATCGTTAACAGCGATGGCTATAGCTGTGGGGTGATTAAACCGCTTGTCATGGCGAAAAATTTCCGTCTCATCACCCATTTCAATTACGTTATCACCGGTTCCCACTTTCACCAGGCGAATAGGTGGGGCGGCAGCAGAAGAAAGAGCCTCCTTTGCTACTTCCGACACATCGGGACAAACATCCAGAGAAGCCTTACCATTTGCCAGGGCCATAGCGAAAGCCAGGCAGGTGGGAAAACCACATTTCTTACAGTTAGTTTTCGGCAAATGCTTAAAAATCTCTAATCCTGTTAAACCCATTTTTTTCGACTCCTTCCTTTCTTTATATTCTTATATATGAAGGCCCTTAGACATCATCGCCGCGCTCCGTCTATGGGCTCTTCTTTAAAACATTATTTTTACATCAGGGGATCCATGGTTAGGGCCGGGTGCCCTTTCTCTTCCAGGAAGGGCATAATTTCTTCGGCAGTGGTACCGATAGTTTCGTCAGCAATTTTATCCACGAAATCGGCTCCCAGTCCCAGCGCTTCAGCAGTTTTACGCAGATCGTCTCCCAGCCAATCTTTAAGTTCCTTAGGCATCCAGACAAGACGGGCCAGGCCGCCATCGGCGCTGATAAACTTCTTGCTGAGGACAAAGGCACGCCCGTGTCCCATAAAGCCCGGAGTTTGCACTCCGCCGCCTACAGAGCCGGCCAGTGTGGAGAAGTTCATTCCACAGGGGGTCATGCCACCATGTTCCCGTGTGGTGATCATAACACCGTTGACTTCGGGGACGATGCCCATAATACATTCGAAGCAGCCGCAAGAGGTCATAGGCCGATCGATGAAAGAGTACATGGAGCACTCTTCGATATTACGGTTGGTGTTGTTATAGACAAATTCGTTAACTGACTGCCAGATGCCCTTTTCCTCATCGATGGGGCCTTCCTTTTTAATGGGCTGGTTCGGACCGGTGGGGTCAATCTCGTTAGATGCCTTGCCGTCCAGCCAGCTGACAGCACCACAAAGACCCAGGCGCTCCGGTGTTACCACGCAGACATGGTTGGGAGCAAAGGACTGGCAGAGAGTGCAGGAGTAGAACGATTCAACGGACTCATCCGTCAGACCGGCAAGACGTGCATCACGCCTGGCGTAAACCGCCTTGGCCTCTTCCAGCTTTTCTTCAACCAACTTGGGATCCGTATAAACCGTTACCTGAACACGGTCCACGATAGCGGGGAAATCATCTTTAAACTTGGCGATAAGCAGGTCGCCATAGTGACGGAACTTGAAGCCTTTGGCTACGCAGTCCTTGCTGACCCGGTACCAGCAGATATTACGCTGTCCGGTATGCCAGAGACCCTCGCCGTAGTTAATGAAGTCGTGAATACGGCGCTCCAGAACGCCTTCAAAGTCATCCTGCATCTTACGTCCGTAGATCTTTACGTAAATACCGCCGCTGATGGCGGAACCTTCAGCAATCTCGTCTACATCGGGACCGATGACTTCCACTTTTCCATCTTCGATCTCATTTTCTCCGACCATCTTTACCAACTCGAAGGAAGGCGTACGGCCGCCGCCAAACTCCAGGTACATGTCTTTCTTGCGGATAGCCTCCCCTTCAAAAGCAGGAGCAACTGTAAAGGGTACGGGAATATCCAGAATTTTAAGCTTGATACCACGGACTTCCAGGGCCACCTGCACCATGGTATCATAATCCGGATGGGAAATGTACCAGTTGGGAATCTGCTCATCTGCAGGCAGCTCGTGATCCACCAGAACAGGGAAACCCAGGAATATAGCTGCAAAATGGGCGGCGGTCTGTACCTCGTCTCTTTCACCAAAATGCAGCACAAAGGCACGGACACGGCGCCGCTGGTAATCCCGCTGCTCTTCCCTGAGGCCCGGGGCAATACCGCCAAAAGCCAGGCCGGCCCGCAAAGCGTAGTTCACAGCATGAATAACCTGGGTAAAGTTTCCAAGAGTAAAGGTAATAAAGTCAATACCAAGCTTGAGTCCCGCTTCGATAGCCTGATCCACCACTTCATAGGCCATGAAAATCATAAAGCCCTTGGCCTGCAGATCGCTGACTATTTTGGCCAAAGCCTCCGTAGACTTTGCCTTACCAACCAGGACAGCCTGGCCGGGAATGGTCCAGTCCACCAGCAAAATCCCGTAGCGGCGTACTATAGGGTCGCCTACGAAACCGGTCCAGGGAGCGACATGAAGATTCTCTCCCTTGAGGTAGCGTAAAACCTCGATTATTTCCGCGGCATAAGCCGTTGATTCCCCACAAAGGCGGGCATTGTAAAAATTGAGCTCCTCTTTGATCCGGTTGCGCATGCGGTTTAAGATGGGGACCAGTTCCCCAAGCTTGGTAACCTTTTCACCGCTTAAGTTCATAATAACCGGCAGGTAATAGCCAGTATCGGGATACCCTACGGGATGCTCCGGCCCGTAGCGCCTGATGGCCTGGCTCAGTAGTATTTCAGCATAGCTGGTGGCAGTAATGGCACCATCGTAAACCTTCTGGAACAAAGGTAGCGGTGGATTAGACTCATTTATGGCACCGTCGTAAATCTCTTCAAAGGAATTTTCCCATTCTCTGCTCCTTACACCACTATCTATGGTCATCTGCTCTTACCTCCTTTTTCATACAGGTTTTTATTTTTACCAGGTCTTGGAAATGGCTTCAGTTTCATAGCGCTCCTTAGCCATCCTGTGCACCTTTAGTTTCCACACCCTTTCCTGCAAGGCAGCCAGGAGTTTCTTCGACGCCTCCATGGGATCTTCCTCCCACATGAAGTAGCCGCCGTAAACATCCTGGGCAATCTGCAGGGCAATACCGTCGATAAGAGCACTACCGGGAATAGGCGGTATTACGCCCACATGGACGGGCATGCCCAGGGTCACAACCCAGCTGCCGATAGATATGGCTTTTTCGCTCATAGCTTCCGGGGCGCTGGCCGCAAAAGGAACCTTGGGAGTATCCATCTGCCACTGCTTCGCCAGCGCAGTTACGAGATCGTAGGCCCTGGTGTTATCCACGCAGGAACCCATGTGGAAAATTAAGGGCATTTTCTCCTGGAGCTTGTCTTTGTTAGCTTCATTAAGACGGTTGAGGAAAGCTTTCAGCCCTTCACCGGCGTATTTTTCCACCGCATCGCTGTTTAACAGCCCCAGCTTGGCAAAGGAACCGGCGGCACAACCGGTAGCTACCAGGAGGACGTTGTTCTTGGCCAGCTCCCTGGCAATAACGGTGTGATTCTCATCATGGGTAACTTTCAGGTTGTTGCAACCGGCAAAGAGGCAGATACCTGCCAGCTCCCCGGAATCAACGGCGTCGGTTATCACTTTGATGGGGTTATCGGGATTTACCGCGGCCAAAACCTCCGTAAGAGCTTCCAGGCTGAAGCCCGCCACTACCTTGTTTTTAACCTGCGGTATGCTGACTTTGGAGGGGTCACGTTCTTTAAAGGCTTCAATGGCAATGGAAACGATTTCCCTGGCCTTTTCCAGGGCCCTGGTTTCATCAAAATCCACATAATAGGAACTAGGTATCTTGACATTGGGGATAGTGGTTATAATCTTGGTATGGAAACATTCCGCTACGGTCTGGACACCAGGCATGATACACTGGACGTCCACGACCATGGCATCTACCGCGCCGGTCATGATGGCCAGCTCCTGGGACAGGAAGTTTGTTAATACAGGTACCCCCTGGCGCATAAGCACCTCGTTGCCGGTGCAGCAGATACCCATGCATTTAATACCTTCCGCGCCGGCAGCCTTCGCTTCGTCCTGCATCTCGCGGGCCGCCCTGACAACCATTTCACTTAGGATGGGGTTATGCCCGTGAAGGGCGATGTTAACCGTCTTTTCTCCAAGGACACCCATGTTTGCCTCACTTACCACGGGGGTAGGTGTACCAAAAAGAATATCGGAAAGATCGGTAGCAATATGCATGCCGATGTAGTCGCATAATGCTGTTTTTAACGACTGGAAAACGAGGTTTACAGGGTCGGCATCCATTCCCATATGGGTTTGGGCCATTGATTCTGTAACAGTTTTATGAATGCTGTTTGGCATAATATTGCAGTCCATTGCTTTTTCCACGCGTTCCGGTACAACTGTTTTCTCCAGCCAGACACTGTATTTATCCTTATCCAGGCGGCTAAACTCTTCCATAGCAAGGTTAATCACATCTTTAAGGATTTCCTGGTCGGTACGGCCCTCGATGGGAATACCTAACCGGTCAGCCACCCTTTTAAGCTTGGCGCTGTCAGTAATAGAGTAGTCCCCGCCATGTCCATCAACAATTTCCTTCATTACCATGGTAATATGCAGGCCATGGTCAGAGTGGCAGGATGTCCCACCTAAAACGTGACGTAACAGGTTGCGCGCCACAATAGTATAAGGTGCCGCACCACAGATACCCTTGGAAGCCTTTTTGGTAATACGGCAGGGCCCCTGGATACAGATTGTACAGCAGATACCGGTATTGCCGTACTGGCACTGGGGTTGCATATTAAGGTAACGTTGATATGCTGTCTCAATATTGCCGCCTTCTGTCTTAGCAAGGACCTCCAGCGCAGCAGGATCAATACTCAAATTGCGATCCTTTTTCTTTTCAGCCATAATGCTTCCTAAACCTCCTCATTGAATGTATTTTAACACTTGTAGCTGTTTAGGTACTTTTACCAGGGTTGCTAACCAAACTTGGCCATATTATTGCCCCGGGAAAAAATACCGGGTTTCTGGCCCAAGTTTCCTATATAATTTAAGAGAACTTTTTCAGGTTATGATATCGCCTCCTTTACGATTTCCTGATAAACTTCTTCCATTCCCGTCAATAAATCTTCCCCGCTAAAAGCCTCGGGGTTTTCTTCCATAGACTTTTCCCAGACCTTATCGTGGTAAGGTAAAAAGCCAATAACGTCCACTCCCAAAAAATTCTGCCGGATAAAATCCTTTTCCTCTTCCCTGCGGATCTTATTTCCGATAACTTTTATTTTCTCAATACCCAGGTCACGAGCAAGCTGCTGGACCACCTTGGCTGTTTTTAGCCCGTTCCTGGTAGGTTCTGTCACTATCAGCATCAGATCCACCCCCTGGGCTGTCCCCCGGGTGAGATGCTCTATCCCGGCACTCATATCCAAAACTGCCATTTCTTTTTTATCCAGCAGCAGAGAGTTCAAAACGGCATTAAGAAAGGAGTTCTCCCTGCAATAACAGGCCGAGCCTCCCTGCTTGATACCACCCATGATTAAAAATTTTACCCTGCCCTGTTGCAGGCTGTAATTGTCGATAACGTCTTCCACATCGGGATTAAGATTATAAAAAGCTCCTTTACCTCCACTTTTCTGCTCGATAACTTCTTTCATATTTACCAGGGGTGTTAAGGAAGCCAGCTTTTGTGGATCTATCCCCAGAGTTAATCCCAGGCTGGCATCAGGATCGGCATCAACGGCAAAAACATCAAAACCGTTTTTAATAAAAAGATAAATTAAATTAGCAGCAATAGTTGTCTTTCCTACCCCACCCTTGCCCGATACAGCTATTTTCACAACAACATTCCTCCCACTAAATTAAGTTCCTACTATTATAGCACATATTTTTAACCATACTGGCTACCATATCATGGAAGAGTCAAAGAGATAATATTCACAAAGCTCGACTAAGCGGGCAACACCATAATGTTCGACCGATTAAGGAAAAAGTCCTTTTATAATAAAGCAGCCCATAGTTATGCATTTAGCTATTTTCGCTGCCCTTTATCCTTATTCCTGCACCAGAATTTTCTTAATTTAAACGTTTTTAATCAAAAAGCCCCGCTTTTTTGGAAGCGAGGCTTTGGCACTCCTTTAATAAAACTTATTCTGTCTCTTTTGGAACGGGAACAGCATTTTCTTTGTCTTTTTTAATAAAGACAAGTTTCTCCTCGTCTTTTTCTTTATCAACGATAATGGTATGGCCAGGAGTAAAAGTACCTCTCAGCATTTCCTCAGAAATTCCGTCTTCCAGCCTTTTCTGGATAACGCGCCTTAAAGGGCGGGCACCATAGGTGGGATCAAACCCTTCCCTGGCCAGCAGATCTTTTGCCTCTGGTGTTACTTCCAATTGCAAGCCGTAATCTGCAATACGTTTGGCGAGCTCGTTCAACATCAGGTTCACTATTTGAGCAATATCTTCTTCGGTAAGTGATTTGAAGACGATAAGGTCATCCACCCTGTTCAAAAACTCCGGGCGGAAGGTCCGCTTGAGTTCATCAAGCAGCCTGTTTTTCATCTGTTCATAGGTTTTTTCAGCATCTGTAGGCCTGAACCCCATACCCTGCTGCTTCTTAATATAGTTAGCTCCCACGTTGGAGGTCATTATTACTACTGTATTACGGAAATTAACCGTCCGGCCTTTACCGTCCGTTAAACGCCCATCCTCCAGGATCTGCAGGAGAATGTTAAAAACGTCGGGATGGGCCTTTTCGATTTCGTCCAGGAGAATTACACTGTAGGGTTTGCGACGGACCTTTTCTGTCAGCTGGCCGCCTTCCTCATAGCCTACATATCCCGGAGGAGCACCGATAAGACGGGCCGTAGTATGCTTTTCCATATACTCGGACATATCAAGGCGGATAATATTATCCTCATCCCCAAAGATTGCTTCCGCCAGGCTGCGCGCCAGTTCTGTTTTCCCTACGCCGGTAGGCCCCAGGAAGATAAAGGAACCTATAGGCCTTTTGGGGTCCTTCAGGCCTGCCCGTCCGCGGCGAATGGCGCGCGAAACTGCCTGGACAGCTTCATGCTGGCCAATAACTCTCTGATGCAGGAGATCCTCCATGCGCAGCAAGCGGGCCGATTCTTCTTCCGCCAGTTTTTTAACCGGAACTCCTGTCCAACTGGAAACAATATGCGCAATATCCTCCTCCGTTACCACAGCCAAGTCAGATACTACCTTTTTTTGCTCCCATTCTTTTTTAAGCTCGTTCAACCTGGCCCTGAACTGCTGTTCTTTATCCCGCAGCCTGGCAGCATGCTCAAATTCCTGACCCCTGACAGCTGCTTCTTTTTCCTGCCGGAGATTTTCAAGTTTCTCTTCCATTTCTTTCAGGTCAGGAGGAGCGGTGTAATTGCGCAACCTGACACGTGAAGCCGCTTCATCGATAAGATCAATAGCTTTATCAGGAAGATAACGGTCCTGGATATAGCGATCAGCCAGTTTAACCGCAGCCTCCAGCGCTTCATCGGTAATTTTAACGCGGTGATGAGCTTCATAGCGATCACGAAGGCCTTTTAAGATCTCCAGGCTCTCGTCCTTGGTAGGCTCTCCCACCATAATAGGCTGGAAACGCCTTTCCAGGGCCGGGTCCCGTTCAATATATTTCCGGTATTCATCCAGTGTCGTGGCACCAATAGCCTGCAGCTCACCCTTGGCCAGTGCCGGCTTGAGTATGTTGGAAGCGTCTATGGCTCCCTCTGCCGCACCGGCTCCAATGATGGTATGCAGCTCGTCGATAAAGATGATTACATTCCCTGCCTGCTGAAGTTCCAGCATTAATTTGCGCAGGCGTTCCTCAAATTCACCCCGGTATTTGGTTCCCGCCACAACAGCAGCCAGCTCCAGGGTTACCACCCTTTTATCTCTTAATATATCCGGCACATCCCCTTCTGCAATACGTTGCGCCAGCCCTTCCGCTATAGCCGTCTTACCGACACCGGGTTCCCCGATAAGACAGGGGTTGCTTTTTGTACGCCGGCTCAAAATCTGGATTACCCTTTCAATCTCTTTCTCCCGGCCGATAACAGGATCCAGTTTTCCTTCCCTGGCCATTTTGGTAAGATCCCGCCCAAAAGCATCCACTGTAGGAGTCTGGGGAACATTCTTGGCGCTTTGCCCGCCTCCCATCTGAGCCTCACCGCCCAGAAGCTGGATTACTTCCCGGCGGGCTTTTTTCAAATCTATTCCCAGAATTGTTAACACCTGAGCGGCAATCCCTTCTCCTTCTCTTAAAAGACCCAGTAAAAGGTGTTCTGTCCCCACATAATTGTGACCGAGGTTTTGACCTTCTTCAATAGCCAGTTCTATAACTTTTTTGGCTCTGGGTGTATAGCTGATACCCTGTACCAGCGTCTTTTCACCCTTGCCGATAATCTTCTCGACTTCGGAACGGACACGTGACAGTTCCACGCCAAGGTTTTGCAAACTGCGGGCAGCAATACCCGAACCTTCCCGGACCAAACCCAGAAGGATATGCTCGGTACCAATGAAGTTATGGTTTAATCTTTTTGCTTCTTCCTGGGCCAATACCAATACCTGCTGTGCCCTTTCAGTAAATCTGCCAAACATGAACATTTATTAACACTCCTTTCCTTTTAATGGGGTGGCGAAGGTTGGTGCTCGCTCCGAGTTCCGCTTGAGATCGTTCTACGGTTCAGCTCGGGTCTCCGACGACCTCCCCGGCAGAACTCCCATCCATGGTCGTCTGCCGGCAGCTGACGTCCTGTCAGCTGGGTCGTATCCAACCCTCACTTCACCGTGAACTTTTAACTTCGCTGCACAAGTCGCGAGCCACAACCTTACGCCACCCTTGCGAGACATAATACAGGTTCTTAAAAAGATTATTTCATGGTAAATATTTTTGGATCTGCACCGCCCTTTCCAGATCCCTTTCATAGGCGCTTAAAGCCCTTCCTTTAAGATACTGCAGGCAACCCGGACGGGTTAAAACCAAAAGTTCATTTAATGCCTTTACAGGAACATTTTTGATGAGGCCCAGGTCCACCCCCAGGCGGACATCGGAAATAAGCTGCATGGCCTCATTGGAATCAATCATACGGGCATATTTGAGAATTCCAAAAGCTCTGCCGGCCCTGTCAGCCAGCTTTTCTCTTCCTTCATTCAGAAGATGCTCCCGGGCATTTTTCTCCTGATTTATAAGCTGCCTGGTAACACCATAAAGATTGTGCCATATTTCTTCTTCAGACTGTCCCAGGGTAATCTGGTTGGAAATTTGTAATAAATTACCTATTATTTCCGTTCCTTCCCCGTAAAGACCTCTCACAGCCAGGCCCACCTGGTTAACTGCTGCCAGGATACGGTTAATTTGCTGGGTAATAACAAGGGCCGGAAGGTGCAGCATCACCGAAGCGCGTAATCCGGTGCCTACATTAGTCGGGCACGCTGTAAGATAACCTTTCTCCTCGTGGAAAGCGTACTCTACCTTCGATTCCAGAAAATCATCGTAATGAGAAGCTTCCTGCCAGGCTTTTTCCAGCTGCAGCCCCGGAAAAAGACACTGAATTCTAAAATGGTCTTCCTCGTTTACCATAATGCTTATTACTTCATCATCCCTTAGTATAAGAGCACTAAAGCGGCTTTCCCTGGCTAAAAGAGGGCTGATTAAATGCTTTTCGACAAGCACCTGCCGGGATATTGCTGATAAAGAACTCATACTCAACATCCGCAGCTCATGTTTTTGTTCTTCTTCCTGGTTTTGGAGAACTGTCTCTGCCAGTTGGAACACTTTCTCCCTTTGTTCATCGGAAGCAAGGGGAGGGAAGGGTAACTTCCGGATATTTCGGGCCAGCCTCACCCTGCTGCTGATAACGATATCCGCATCCGTGCCGCTGCCTTCCATCCATTTACTTGCTATTTCTTCTCTTCTTCCCTGCTGTAAGCGATCCTCCTCCAGGTTTCCTTTGACAATTTCTTTCAGCGGATCATTATGAAACTTATTTTCCGGGGCAGGTTTATCTTTTTCAGTCATGATCTTCACCTCCGGAAGAAATTTTGCTTTCCAGCCTGCGAATTTTGTCCCTTAGTTCAGCCGCTTCTTCAAAGGCTTCTTCGGTAACTCTTTTCTGCAGCTCTTCCCTTAAACGCAATATTTCTTTCTTGAGCTTAACAAAAGAGCCTGCCCTGGCCGGGATTTTACCCATGTGTTTCTGGTTGCCGTGAAGGCGCCTGAAAAGCGGGACCAAATTTTTTCCAAAAGCTTCATAACACTGATCACATCCAAAATGGCCAATCTGGCCAAACTGGGTATAGGTTAACCCGCATCCCGGGCATTGAAGGACACTGTGGCCGGCAGGAACAACTGCTTCGGATCCCCCCGGAGGAACAAAGCCCATCAGGCCTGAAAAAAATTGATGTAGAGGAAATTTTCCTTCAAAAGAAATCTCATCGCTTTTTTCTCTGGCACAATTTTCACAAAGATAGAGTTCATTTTTATTTCCGTTAATAATTTTAGTTACATGCACGGAGGCAGTCTTTTTTCCGCAACTTTCACAAAGCATTGTTTTTTCCGGTCCATTTGTTTGGATTTTTTTACAATGGTTTTTGGAATGCTTTCGGACCGGTTTCACCTCCTTAGAAATGTTAACTTCATGCAAACTTTATCAACATAAGAAGCATATCCTTTAGCAACCATCCCCTCAGCGTTTCCTGCAAAGATTTATCTTTAATAATAGTAAGGCTATCCAGAGTGGCCTCCATTAACCTTGATTCCCGTAGCGATATATATTTTAAATCATAAAGTCTCTGGATTAGCCCTCTGGCCCTATCATCGCTGATCTGGCCGGAAAGTATATCCTGGAGAAACACATCCAGTAGATTTTCCAGGGAAGCCTGAAGTTTTCTGATGCGAACAAATCCCTTTCCGCCCCTTTTACTCTCCACCAGGTAACCCTTTTCCAGGGTAAACCGTGTTTCCAGAACATAATTAACCTGGGAAGGCACACAATTAAATTTGCCGGAAAGTTCCTTCCTTTTAATATCTATATAACCTGACACGCTTAAAGTAAGAAGCTTCTTAAGATAATCCTCCATACCATCAGCAAGAGTACTCATTCTTTCGTCCTCATTTCTATCTTAAGCTAGCATCTTCCCGTTTTTTTTCTTTATACTTTGACTATCTTTGACCTTTGTAAATATTATACCTTATACTAATGCTTTCTATGCAAATCGCATTTTTACAGAAAAATAGCGATTATGGGGCAATACCCTTCAATAATTTAATTTACCAGGTCATTTTATACTATTTTAAGATTTTACTAATTGTTCCTTTTGCTTCTATACTAGATAAATTAGATAAATTTTTTTAAAAAAAGCTCCTGGGAATCCATCTAAATTAAAGTTAAAAAAGGTCAGGCATGCAGTTGTTTTTAAAAATCTTTCTGCCATTTTCTGACTTTTCAAGGTAAAAAATACCGGGTTATTAATAACGGCCCGGCTGTTTTATAATTTTATTCTTTTTTTAACGTCCAAATTCCTAATTATTTAAACCGTTAAAGGTGTTCCTGAAAATACCATGCTTCGAGTTCTTGAAAAGTAGGCATTTTTTCGCCCCGCTGGCAGACAGTTTTTATAGCTCTCACATAAAGCACCTGATAGTAATAAAAATAAGAACTGCAAACACCGCAGAGATTTGACCAGAGGCACTCCTGACGCCACATGCGCAAAAGTATACACGTACACTCCGGGCACGGCTTCCAGCGATAAGCAAAAACCCACTCCCAAAAATGTTCCTGAAATAAGTGCAGGTTTTCCTCTATTTTTTTTCTTTTTTTCTCCTGTAAACTTATAACTTTCACTTTGCTGCTCCCTTACCGGCAATTTTAAATCCTGCCCGCATACCTTTATATTTTAACCATTTTAATATGGATGATGCACAGTAGCCTGTGCATCCGAGGCAGGAATTCAATCAAAATTGCAGATAGGTGCATAATGAAAAGGAGATCCCACTATAAAATGTAAGAAATTATAAACTGAGATAAAAAATAAGCCTTTTTTCCCCGGCCCTTGCCTTTAAGACGGCTAATCTTTATATCCCTCCCAGCCAACTTCCAGAATACCCGGCAGTGTAGCCACCCTGCGAAGCAGGTCATCCGTATCAGCCCGGGAAGGAAGGCGTAAAAAAAACTCCATGGCAATTACATCTGTTTTAAAAATTTCCTGGTATTCCGCCTGGCTTAAATCTACCTTGGTTACGTTGATCCCCATATCACCCAGTACTGCTGCAATACGACCCAGAAGTCCCGGCTGGTCGATACCCCTGATCCAGAGCCTGCGAAAACGTTTCATACGGGCAAAAGAATTTTCCAGGCTTACGAACATTATCAGGCTGACCAGCACCATTAAGGTTGTTAAAACAGCCCCAAGGTAAAATCCTATACCTGCCGCCAGGCCTATTCCGGAAACAATCCAGATACTGGCGGCAGTAGTTAAACCCGTTATGGTATTTCCATGACGAATAATGGTCCCCGCACCTAAAAAACCTACTCCTGCAACTACCTGGGCAGCGATGCGGGAAGGATCAACCCCACCTCCGATATGTTCCAGTTCCCCCGTGAAACCATATGCAGAAACCAGCATGACTAAAGCAGAGCCCACACATACAAGTATATGCGTGCGAAATCCTGCCGGCCGGTTTTGGCGTTCCCGCTCAAAGCCCACAACCCCTCCGAGCACCACTGCCAAAAACAGCCGGAATGCTATCTCCCCGTAAGAAATATTTTCCATCAAAGCCACCTCTGTTTAGATGTTAACGGTTACCATTTCATCGGGAATCAAGGTTAGTTTCTCCATACCCGTTTTCGTAACAAGCCAGACATTCTCCAGGCCGGACATACCTTTACCCGGAAAGATAAACTTGGGCTCCAGGGCAAAAACCATTCCTGGTTGCAAAATATGCTTTGACCCCTGGGATAAAATAGGAAACTCGTCAATGTCTAACCCCAGGCCGTGACCGATAAATTTCACCTGTTCGTCCCTGTAACCCATAAAATAATCTCCCAGTCCCTGACTTGTGGCCATTTCCAGGGCCAGCCGGTATAAATCCTCGCATAAAATCCCGGGAGCCGCCTTGGATATTACTTTCTCCTGGATCTGCCTGGCAACATGGTAAGCTTTCTCCAGTACCGGTGGTAGGGAACCAATGGAAAAAACACGTGTCTCGTCCAAAACATAACCTTCATATATACTGGCATAATCAACTCCCACAGGCTCATGGGGAGCAAGCAGTTTCCATCCGGCACCCTGGGGGCTGGCTGTAGTTAGACCTTTGCCCCCTGTACAGCTATCCAAAAATGTACTAAGGGCGCCGTTTTCTCCGCAGTAAACATGACCAAAAAACATTTCCGTGTTAAAGGCCCTCATGCGTAAAAGTCCCTGGTGCCCCTCCTTCCGGTAGAGGCTCTCAATTTCAGTAGCAAGTATTATTTCCGGTTTTCCCACTTTCAGCAGTCCGGGAATTTTCCGGTTTATTTGCAAAGAACGCTCCGCAGCCTTACGGAAGAAATTAATTTCATAATCAGATTTTATCATACGTATTTCCTTGATCATGGTGGAGATATCAATAAAAGTAAGGGGGGGGAATTCGTGCTGTAACCGTTTATACTGGTTAACCGGGAGGACATCAAGCTCCAGCCCTATGCTTTTTAATTCCCGTTCGGCATAATCTTCGATGTATTCAGATAATTGTTTTAAGTTGCTCAAGGGCAATATATTTTCCCAGTTACTTTCTTCCCTGGCCCTGTTATAATTTCGCTTCACCATATACAGAGGTTCCTTATCCACCGGCACAAACAAAAATCCCTGCTGCATAGAACCGGCAAAATAAAAAAGGTCCATATTTTCTGTCAAAAGAGCCCCGTCCAGGGACTCCTGCTGTAATCTAAACTGTAAATTTTGTATGCGCCTTCTAAGCTCTTCCAGCGGCGTTAACTGCAAAATTATTACCCCCAATTCTTCAAAAATATAAAAGTTACTATTTTTTATCTTAATGCAGCAGAAGTCCTTTGTCAACGTAGTATGAAAATAACGCAGCGTTTGCTGGTGGCGTAGTTCCGGGTTCTACTCCTAAAAAATATTGCCCGGGATATTTCCCGGGCAATTAACATTCCTACTATTTCAGATTAAGATTCATATTACTTTAATTTAAGGACAAGCATCATTTTAATAGTTATTTCTATGGTAATTTACTATATATTAAATGGTATTCTCTGGCGGTCTTTTAAAACAGGGGCAAAGAGGTCTCCCTTTTTTTGTAAACGGGGCAAAATATTTTTTATTTGAAAAGAGGAAGGTAAAAAAGAAGAAGCGGCGATTTCACTCCATTCCAGGGGTGTTGATACCGGTGCCCCGGGTAGGGGGCGCGGGGAATAAGGGGCAACAAGGGTTTTACCCCGGGCATTCTGCAGGTAATCCAGGTAAATTTTTGTTCCCCGTTCGGATACTTTCCTTTCCAGAGTGCTAATGGCTGGAAAAAGTTTAAAAAGCTCCTTAAAAACATCCTCACAAAATTTTCTGGAGTGATCATAACTGTAACCAGGGAGTAGGGGAAGGTATACCTGGATCCCCCGGGAACCGGATGTTTTGGGGTAGCCGCGCAAGCCACTTTTTTTAAGCAGGTCGTGTAGGGCGAGGGCCACAGTACAGACCTGGGGAAAAGTAATCCCTTCCATGGGATCCAGATCAAAAACGGCAAAATCGGGATTCTCAAGGGTGCTTACAGAAGACAGCCACTGATGAATCTCCAGGCAGGCCTGGTTTCCCAGCCAGGTTAAAGACTCGGGGCCGGTAGCTAAAATATAGTTGGTAACTTTATCCCCGCTATGTTTAAAGGGAACCGTTTTAATCCAGGGTGGAGCCCCCTGGGGACAATTTTTTTGAAAGAAACCCTTTCCATTTATACCTTCAGGGAAGCGCCGGAATACCAGAAAACGATCCTTTAAATGCGGCAGCATATAGGAAGATATCTCCAGGTAGTACTTTATCAGGTGATACTTGTCGATACCTTCACCAGGCCAGAGCTCCTTTTTTAAATTGGTTAACGTAACTGTTTTTTTATTTATCTCCAGGGTAGGGGACATAGACTAAAACTCCTCTCGGGGACATTCCCTATGGGGACATTCCTTATGGGGACATTCCTCTGAAAGAGGTGTGTCCCCTTACCTTATGGGGACATTCCTCTGAAAGAGGTGTGTCCCCTTACCTTATGGGGACATTCCTCTGAAAGAGGTGTGTCCCCATACCTTAATTAATCGGAAAGACGATGGAAACCGTCCCTGTAGCGGTCCCTTTAACGGTAACATTTCCGCCCAGGGTGGGAAGAGGCAGACCAGTTCAACTTTGGACATTTTTTCATCCATTATTGTAACCTTGCAGGTTCGTGGGCGTTTGTACTGCTACGGTCCGGAGATACTAGGCGCGGGGCACGCAGTTTAAGCTCCGGAGTCCACTCGTTATAGATTACCACCACTTTTCTCAGAGGCTCCATCCAGAGAAGTTTTTTACCCGGAAGTGGGGGGGGAGGGTTAGAGAAAGGGGGAACGGAGAGAATGTTCTCACGGGACCATTTGTACCAGCCTTCTAAATCTTTTTCCTTTAGTCCGCTGCTGGCACTGCCTATATAGCGTAGTTTTTTCTCTGATCCCGGTGTTTCACCGGCATCGTCCTCTTCCAGGCCCAGAAGCAGGGAGGCCGGCCTGTTATCTTTTAGGGTCAATCCACCTACATAAGCTTCCAGGGTTTGTTCCACTTTGGTTTTTAACCAGTAACTGGATTTACGTGGTCCGGGTATATAGGGGCTGTCTAATTTTTTAGCTACTACCCCCTCCATTCCCAAGTCCCTGACCGCCTGCAAAAGACCACTCCCGTCCTTATAGTTTGGGGTAAGATGCAGGTGCTCATGTTCCACAATGATCTTTTCTATGATTTGCTGGCGGACCTCCCAGGGTTTGCTTAAAAGCCAGGTATCATCGAGAAAGAGAATATCAAAGACCATATAATCAACGGGAAACAGTTTTATTAACCTGGAAACATTTGAGGGCCCGGCACGCTCCCTTTGCATTACAGTATAAAAACTGGGGCGCTTTTCCTTTAAGGCCACCAATTCCCCATCCAGGATAAAACTTTTGCCTTTTATAATGTCCGGCAGCACGGACAGTTCCGGATAGAGTGCAGTTTTATCTTTTAAACTCCGTCCCTGCAAACGGATCTTTTTTCCCTGACCGAAAGCCAACAGGCGAATCCCATCCCATTTTACCTGGTAATAATAGCTGTCATCTTCTATTAAGACACTTCTCGCTTGTGGCTCCATGGGAAATACTTTTTGCTGTAACATAATAGAGATTTACCCCAAATACTTATTTTTTAACCGTTATTAAAGCTTCTTCTTTGGGGGAAGGTGATCTTTTAACCCGTCCTTTTGGCTTATTCTTAGCTTTTTTAACCTGGGTTCTCTCTACGCTGGCCTGCAGGGCCTCCAGCAGGTCAACCACCTTTTCTCTCTCCGGCGAGGGAGCAACAACCACTTTTTTCCCTTCTACCCTGGCCTGGATTACCTCCAGTAGTTTTTCACGGTAATGGTCGTGATAGTTTTCCGCTTCAAAGGGGGCTGTCAGGTTCTCGATAAGCTCTTTAGCCATTTCCAGCTCTTTTTCCCGAACCTCTACCTTCCGCGGTATATCAGGTATCTCCTGCAAAGAACGCACTTCATCAGGAAAAAACATAGTGGAAAGGGAAAGTATATCTCCATAACTTCTTACTACCGCCATGGATTCTTTCGTACGCAGGGTGATCATCGCTACAGCAATTTTTCCTGTTTCCAGCATGGCCTTGTGAAGCAATACATAAGGTTTGCTGCCGGGGCCATCGGGAGCCAGGTAATAACTGTTCTGAAAAAAGATGGGATCAATTTCCTCCATTTTTACAAAGTCAGTTATTTCAATAAGCCTATCTCCTTCCCCGGCGGCAGCTTTTATTTCCTCTTCACTTAACACCACAAAATGATCTTTTTCATATTCATAACCGCGGACAATTTCCTCCCAGGGCACCTGTTTTTTGCAGGTAGTGCATATTTTCTGGTACTCCAGGGGAGTATGACAGGGAGCATGTAAATAACGAAACTTAATATCCCTGCCCTCTGTTGCAGCAAAAAGGCGTACCGGTATATTCACCAGTCCAAAACTTAAGGAACCCTTCCACATTGCCCTCATAAAAAAATTCCCCCTCTGCCATATTATTTCCGGCGGAGGGGAACTATACACCAAACACTTTAAAACTTTAACCCGGGTACATTATTCTTAACCGTGAACTACATCGTCATTGAAATGACGAGCTTCGGAGTCACAAGTATTGCTACCGGTTACCTCGGCTTGTCCAACGCCACTACTGCCCGGTAGGTATTACCTACTCTACACAGGTACATAAGACTTTTGTATCTTGATTACAGGTTTTTATCAATAATACCTTTAAGCTCTTCCTTTTTACGAAAGCCCACAACAGTATTTACAGGTTCTCCATTTTTAAACAGCATCATCGTAGGAATACTCATGATGCCGTAACGTGAAGCTGTAGTGGGATTGTCATCAACATTAACCTTTACAACCTTGACCTTTCCGTCATAGTCACCGGCTATCTCTTCAAGAACTGGTGCAACCATGCGGCACGGGCCGCACCAGGTGGCCCAAAAATCTACCAGTACCGGCTCCAGGGCATTTAAAACCTCTTCTTGAAACTGCTTATCATCAACTTCCATAGGCTTTAATGTCATTCTCCAACCTGGTCAAGCAACCGCAAAAACCAGGTACACCTCCTTCCGTGTCCGAAAAATTTTAATAAAAGCTATTCCAGATACCTTACCGCCATCATCGCGGCAATAGCTCCATCAGAAGCTGCCGTAATAACCTGTCGCAAGAACTTGCGGCGTACATCCCCCGCAGCAAAAAGACCGGGGACCGATGTTTCCATTTCCTCACTTGTTATAATATAACCCTGACCGTCCATTTCTACTCCCTTTAAAAAACCGGTATTGGGAATTCTTCCTACATATAAAAAGGCCCCATCTACAGGCAATTCTAAAGTTGTGGAGTCTTTAACGTGCTCAACAATAATTTTTCCGAGCCTATCTTCCCCGTCAAAACTTTTTACTACCGTGTCCCATAAGATTTCTACCCTGGGATGATTAAGTACCTGCTCCTGCAAGAAAGGAACAGCCCTTAGTTTATCTCGGCGATGGATAATAAAAACCTCATTGGCAAACCTGGTCAGGTAAAGGGCCTCTTTTACCGCTGAATCCCCCCCACCGATGACAGCTACTTTTCTGTCCTGAAAAAACGGTCCATCACAAGTCGCACAAAAAGAAATACCTCTCCCGCGAAGAGCCTCCTCCCCCGGAACTCCAAGGACACGAGGGGCCGTTCCCGTGGCCACTACCATGGTTCGACCATAAAAGTCACCTTTTGAAGTTGAAACCTTCTTAATATCTCCAAGCACATCCGCCTCTTCTATAGTAGCAGAGACGATTTCTGCTCCGAAACGAACAGCTTGCTTTTCCAGAAACTGACCAAACTCAACACCGCTTATTCCTTCCGGAAAACCTGGATAGTTATCCAGGCGTTCACTGGAGGCTATCTCTCCACCAGCCATCATATGCTCCAAAACAAGTATGTTCAGGTTGGCACGACCGCCATAGATGGCTGCCGTCAGACCCGCTGGCCCTGCACCGAGTATAACCATATCATATAATTTTTTTTTTGTTGTTTCAGGGGACAATTTTTGCTCCCTCTCTTATTTTAGTGTTATTGTAATTTTACCAAATGAAACCTTTAAAAGCAAATATTATCTCTTAATCTAACCTCCAACATTCTGTAAATAAGTTATCCATGGATTTGAATTGCTATACCATAATTAAAACTGAAAAATACTACTTTCTAAATGCTTCTTTCTTAAAAGTGAAATTTTTAACTTTTCCCAAAAGGTTGACATTGGCCTTGCAATAATGATATAGTTAAATTAGAGTTTTCTGAATGTTTAGAATATGTGGTTTTTTTCACAAGCTTTTTTCCCCCAGCATTTACAGCCATTTATTAACCAGAAAGGATGATTATTATGGGGGGAGGAATTTTACTTTTCGGTATCGTCCTTTGTATTTCTCTACTGGTCAGGCTGCTTATATCTCAATTTTTTTCCCATAAAATTTTTGATGAAGATATGTCTATGCCGTTGATGCGCGGGCTCATGACACCCGGTAACGATATCCCAGCGGAAGAGTACCCCTCAAGTTCAAAAAATCCTGCAGGCATTGAAAACGAAGGCGGTTGAAACATTAATGACCAGCATTATTTTATAAAAGACTTAAATCCGGGGAAGTTTTTCCCGGATTCTTTTTTTTAAAATAACATTGTGGTATAATAAGTAAACTAAAAATTTAAAAGGAGGTTTCCGGTATGAAAGAACAGGTACAGGCGGCTTTAGAAAAAATCCGTCCCTCCCTTCAGGCTGATGGAGGTGACGTCGTCCTTATTGCTGTAGACGAGGATGGCACCGTAAAAGTTAAACTAACGGGTGCCTGTGGAGGATGCCCTATGGCCACTATGACTTTAAAGCAGGGTATAGAGCGTCTGCTTAAAAAAGAAGTTCCGGGGGTAAAGGAAGTGCTTTCCGTTTAATTTTATGAATCCTTTACTGCTCATTCGCTATGGAGAGATTGCTCTCAAAGGTAAAAACAGGCCCTTTTTTGAAAAAAAATTGTTCCGGAACATTAAAGAATCCCTTAAAGGGCTGGAACCGTTCCAGGTTTCCTTTCGCCGGGGGCGTTATTATGTAAAACTAGATGCTGAAAATTTATTTTCAGCACAACGAAGGCTTCAGCGAGTTTTCGGCATTGTTTCCATCAGCCCCGTATTCCCGGCCAAGCTCGAACTTGAGGAAATTTACCGCCAGGCTTTAAAACTCCTGAAAGACAACTATAAGCCGGGGATAACCTTTAAGGTTAGTACCCACCGGGCCAATAAAGACTTCCCCTATCACTCTCCGGAGATTAGCAGCCTTACCGGAGCATACCTTCTCAAAAGCAACCTGGAGCTCAAAGTTGATGTTCATAATCCGGAAATTATAATTAATATTGACATAAGAGACAAAGAAGCTTACCTTTATGCCCATTCCCTCCCCGGACCGGGAGGTCTTCCCGTGGGGGTAACAGGAAAAGGCCTTCTTTTGCTTTCCGGGGGTATTGACAGTCCTGTGGCCGGTTGGATGGCTTTAAAACGGGGCATTGAAATCGAAGCGCTCCACTTTTACAGTCCTCCCTTTACCGGGGATGGCGCCCTCAACAAGGTAGTAGATCTTTGTCACCTCCTGGCTGCTTACAGCGGGGAAGTAATCCTACACCTGGCTCCTTTTACAGAAGTACAAAAAGAAATTCGCCTTAAATGCCCGGAGTCAATGTTAATTACCCTGATGCGCAGGGTAATGTTTCGAGTGGCAGAAAAACTGGCCTCCAAAAGAAATATACCGGTTATTTTTACCGGGGAAAATCTGGGGCAGGTTGCCAGCCAGACCCTGGAAAACCTCATTGCTGTAAACGAGGTAACCGCCCTGCCCATCCTGCGGCCGCTGATCAGCTTTGACAAGGAAGAAATTATCAATATTGCCCGGAAAATAAATTCTTTTTCTATTTCCGTGCAGCCTTTCGATGATTGCTGCACTCTTTTTATTCCCCGCCATCCCGTTACCAGGCCTGCCATAGAAGAGCTTAAAAAGGCGGAAAAAAAAATTCCCCTGGAGGAATTGACCACATCTTGCCTGGATAACATAGAAACAAGGCACATTGGACCAGCGCGCTAAAACTACAGGAAAGGTGTTAAAAGAATGCAAGTAAAAGAAGTATACCTGGATAACAGTGCTACCACCCGCTCCTACCCTGAAGTAATAACAGAAATGCAGCGGGTAATGGATGAAGAATACGGCAACGCTTCTTCCCTGCACCGCCGCGGCAGCAGGGCGGAAAGGATTTTAAATTCGTCCCGCCAGGTGCTGGCCGAGATACTTGCTGTTAAAAGCAGTGAAATTATTTTTACCTCAGGGGGAACGGAATCAAATAACCTGGCTGTCCAGGGAATCGCCCGACGTTACCGCAGGCGAGGGAATCACCTTATTACAACAGCCATCGAACATTCTTCCGTTTTGGAACCTTTTAATCAGCTGGAGAAAGAGGGATTTGAAGTAACCTACCTGCTGCCTGACAACGAGGGTGTAATCAGTCCCCAAAAAGTAGCTGAAGCTCTTACCCCCCGTACAGTACTGGTAAGTATAATGCACGTTAACAATGAAGTTGGATCAATTCAACCTATTTCCCAGATATCAGCAGTTATCAAAACCCAAAATCCCGGTATTATCTTACATGTAGATGCGGTACAGTCTTTTGGCAAGCTTCCCATATCCCCGGAAGAACATGGTGTCGATGCTCTCAGCCTCAGCGCCCATAAGTTCCACGGACCTAAAGGTGTAGGCGCCCTATACTTGCGGAAAGGCATACTACTGGAACCCCTTTTCTGGGGAGGGGGACATGAAAAGGGCTTAAGGCCCGGCACAGAAAATACCCCTGCCATTGCAGGCATGGCTCTGGCTGCCCGACTGAGTTTTAACAGGAGAAAAGAAAAAGTTCCACAGCTCGAATTCTTTAAAGAAAAGCTAATTTCTTCCGTGGAAACCGAGCATCCCTGGGCCAGGGTAAACGGGCCCCGGAGAGCAGAAGGAGCACCTCACATCTTTAACATTTCCTTCCCGGGACTCAAAGGGGAAATTATCCTTCATGCCCTGGAGGAATATTCCATTTATGTCTCTACGGGATCGGCATGTCACTCTAACAGCAAAGAACCCAGTCATGTCCTTAAAGCCCTTAACCTAGATGAAGACTCTCAGGAAGGGGCGATACGCTTCAGCCTTTCTTTCCTGAATACAGAGGAAGAGATCAACTATGCTATTACCAGAATAAATTCCGTTATTGCCGGATTAAAAACATTTCATAAAGTAACACCATAGGCAGGGTTACTTTAAACCCAGAGCTCAACATGGGTAAGCTTCTCCACGTCAACCAGCCCCCGGTCGGTAATTTTCAGGGCGGGAATAACAGGGAGGGCCAGAAATTTTGCAAAAGGATATTTTTATTTACGCATAAATCAGTTATAATTAAAAGAACTATTTCTATCTGTATAAACAGGAGGATTGACATGGTTTACAGAGTGTACAACTTTAATCCCGGGCCGGCAACATTACCGCTAACTGTCCTGCAGGAAGCCCAAAAAGAACTTCTTGATTACCGGGGTTTGGGCATGTCTGTGATGGAGATAAGCCACCGATCACGGGAATTTGAGGAAATTGTCAATTCCGCAGAAGCCCTTATGCTGGAACTTTTAGGTCTTTCCAGCGAGGAATACCAGGTGCTTTTCCTGCAGGGGGGCGCCAGTCTGCAGTTTGCGATGGTACCCCTTAATTTCCTCCCCCCAGGTGCTACCGCAGATTATATCATCACAGGGAGCTTTGCCAAGAAAGCGTCACAGGAAGCGGAGATGCTGGGTAAAGTTCATGTGGCTGCCAGTACCAAAGATAATAACTTCCGCAGCATTCCCAGCCAGGATGATATCAAATTAAGCGAATCTCCTGCTTACATACACCTGACTTCCAACAACACCATTTACGGAACACAGTGGCAATATATCCCTGACTGCGGAGAAGTACCCCTTATAGCCGATATGTCCAGCGACATCCTTTCCAGAGAACTGGAAATGAACAGGTTTTTCCTGGTATATGCCGGAGCGCAAAAAAACCTGGGACCTGCCGGTGTTACGGTGGTAATAATAAAGAAAAGCCTGCTGGATCAAGCTTCAAAAAATATTCCCGCTATCCTCAGCTATAAAGCTCACGCCGAGGCACATTCCTTATATAACACACCCTCTTCCTTCTCCGTGTATATTCTCAGGCTGGTCCTTAACTGGGTTAAGGAAAAAGGAGGCCTCAAAGCCGTAGAAGAGCTTAATAACAGGAAAGCTGCCTTAATCTATAATGTTATTGACAATAGTGGGGGGTTTTACCAAGGACACGCCGTCAGGGAAGACCGCTCCGCCATGAACGTAACATTTCGACTTCCCGACGATAACCGGGAAAAAGCCTTTGCAGAGGAAGCAGCCAGAGAAGGCCTTATCGGCCTGAAAGGCCACCGCTCCGTAGGAGGAATCAGGGCTTCTATTTATAATGCCATGCCCCTGGAAGGAGTTGAAGCACTGGCGAACTTTATGAAAGAATTTTTAAATAGGAAAGGTTAAATTTAACCCGGTAAATATTAAAAAGAAATAAAAAATAAAAACGAGAGGTGAAGGAATGTTATCCCGTAAAGCCTTGCAAATTACCCCTTCCCCCACACTGAGCATTGACGCCAAGGCCAAACAATTGAAAAATGAAGGGAAGGACGTGATCGGCTTCGGTGCTGGCGAGCCTGATTTTGACACACCCGTTCATATTAAAGAAGCCGCTATTAATGCTATTAACCAGGGTTTCACCAAATATACTCCTGCCAGCGGCATCCCTGAACTTAAAGAGGCCGTTTGTGCCAGGTTTTTAAGAGACAACGGCTTGACTTACCAGCCACAACAAATCGTCGTCAGCAACGGTGCCAAGCATTCTTTGGACAATGTTTTTTCCGCCCTGCTGAACCAGGGGGATGAAGTGATTCTACCTGCACCATATTGGGTCAGTTACCCCGAGCTTGTAAAATTAAACGAGGGAATTCCTGTTGTTATCGAAACACAAAAAGAACATAATTATAAACTAAAAGGTACCCAACTGGAAAAAGCCCTCTCTCCCCGGACTAAAGCCCTGGTACTAAACAGCCCCTCGAACCCGACGGGCCAGCTTTATTCCAGGGAAGAACTGGAGGAGATCGCCTCTGTCGCCATAAAAAACAACATCTTCATCGTTTCCGATGAAGTTTACGAAAAACTCATTTACGGCCGGAGCGAACATATCTCCATAGCCTCCCTGGGGGAAGAAATTAAAAAGTTAACAATAATTGTTAATGGAGCATCCAAAACCTATGCCATGACAGGCTGGCGTATAGGTTATACCGCCTCGGAACTAAACATCGCCACTGCCATGGCTGATATTCAAAGTCATAATGCCTCCAACCCCAACTCTATCGCCCAGAAAGCGGCCTATACTGCTCTTACCGGTCCACAGGATTGTGTGCAGGAGATGCGACTGACTTTTGAAAAGCGCAGGGATTACATGCTAGAGTATATCTCCCATATGCCTTACCTAACCTGTATCGAACCGCAGGGCGCTTTTTATCTCTTTGTTAATATCGGGAAAACCTTTTCCCGAAAGTTTAGGAATATACATATTGAAAACGGTGATCACTTTGCCGAGTTATTGCTGGATCACTACAGGGTTGCTCTTGTTCCCGGAAGGGGTTTCGGAGCCCCTGAATATGCCCGTCTTTCCTACGCTACTTCCATGGATAATATACAAGCCGGTCTGGAACGCCTGAACTCTTTTCTGAAAGAACTGGACTAGCCGGACTCAAGCCTGTTAGGCATTATCTTTCCTTTTAAGGTAGTAAGAAGCAAAAAACCAAGATCATGCTGTTGTCAAGTTTAAAGCCTTGGGAAATGTGAGTAAGAAGATTAATCAAGAGTAAAGGATTAAATTTTAAGAGATATGAAAGTGCTGGTAGAAATTTTAAATTTTTACCAGCACTTTTAGTTAAAAACAAAATACTTTGTTACTTATTCGGACTTTATTATCCTCCCCCAAAGAAGGGAAATATTTCTGAGATATTCCTTTTCCCGCTTTTTTTCAGCAATTATTCGATGGATTTCGGTTTTCCCGAAGGCCGCATTAAAATAATCGAACTCGTCGCGGATTACCGAGAGCACGATTCCCTCGGAAGGGATCTCGCAGCGCACAGTTCTCTTCCAGCCCCTGTATTTTTTCCAGACCCGGTGGGGGTACTTGATGGCCAGGATCTGAAGCATACCCAGGGCGATACAGCCCAGGTTCACAAAGCGCTCTATGCATTCTGTGTTTTTCGGCAATCTTCTCTTTGACTTTCGGGTCCGTTATACGGCTCAGATCGATGTTTTTCTTTCTGCTTTAGAGTATCCCCGTACAAAGGCCGGGCAAAGTGGGTTTTTATCTTGCCGTGGGGATAATATTTTCCGGCACTGCGCCCGAACCCCCGGGGTTTTCCCAGGGGGATAAACCCTGCAGCCCGGTAGCAGCTGCCGCTAAAGAGGGTGTGGTCTACAAAGGTTTCTGCCAGCAGCACCGGATGGCCGTACTT
>QZJM01000024.1 GCA_003605065.1 Dethiobacter sp.
TAATGCTACATAATTCTGTATTATATTGCATTTTATATCTCTCACTTTCAGTCCCCTATTTTACGGGAATGGTAATGCTACATTTTTTATTTCCGCAGGTTTACATTTTAACCTGCTAGCTTTCAGTCCCCTATTTTACGGGAATGGTAATGCTACTGGGCATGTCTGGGGGATCGACCAGGGCAAAGTGCCTTTCAGTCCCCTATTTTACGGGAATGGTAATGCTACATGGAGCAACTAGACGACATTTAAAAGTCATTAATAGCTTTCAGTCCCCTATTTTACGGGAATGGTAATGCTACCACGAAAGGGAAATGGACGGGGCAGCCTTTTCAATCTTTCAGTCCCCTATTTTACGGGAATGGTAATGCTACGGTATCAAGCTTAATTCATGAAAAATCATTTAAGGCTCCTTTCAGTCCCCTATTTTACGGGAATGGTAATGCTACAGGAGACAGTTACAGTATAACAATTCTACACTACAACTTTCAGTCCCCTATTTTACGGGAATGGTAATGCTACGACCCGAGGGAATTCAAAACAGAGAAAGAACTGGTGGCTTTCAGTCCCCTATTTTACGGGAATGGTAATGCTACCCTGTCTGATAGAAGAATATTAGAACAGAAAGTTAGCTTTCAGTCCCCTATTTTACGGGAATGGTAATGCTACATTGGATGGAATGTTGAAGTAAGGTATTGACATTTCTTTCAGTCCCCTATTTTACGGGAATGGTAATGCTACCGGTCAGGGACTCGGTCTGGGCTTCGGTCAGAGACTCTTTCAGTCCCCTATTTTACGGGAATGGTAATGCTACAAGCTCACGGCGCAGAGGGTCGACCTCCAGCTTTTCACTTTCAGTCCCCTATTTTACGGGAATGGTAATGCTACTTCGAATATTACTTGCTGGTCAGAGTCTTCTTTCGGCCTTTCAGTCCCCTATTTTACGGGAATGGTAATGCTACCAGCGTGCCGTAAGGCGAACCCGACACACCGTTGGCCTTTCAGTCCCCTATTTTACGGGAATGGTAATGCTACGAAGAAAGCAAACCCGAATTTAGGGATTAGCGTAAATGCTTTCAGTCCCCTATTTTACGGGAATGGTAATGCTACGCACGCCGGAAATGATGTAACCAATGGTTTCCAGCACCTTTCAGTCCCCTATTTTACGGGAATGGTAATGCTACTACGAGGACTTACGCCGGGAATACGAGGACTTACGCCTTTCAGTCCCCTATTTTACGGGAATGGTAATGCTACCATGGCTGCGGATACAGCCACCGGACGCCCAAGTAACCTTTCAGTCCCCTATTTTACGGGAATGGTAATGCTACTAACTGGCGACGGCGACAGCAAGCGGGCGCTTTATACTTTCAGTCCCCTATTTTACGGGAATGGTAATGCTACATCAGCATGGAAATATTTTACTGCTTCAATTACATACTTTCAGTCCCCTATTTTACGGGAATGGTAATGCTACGGCAAGAGCCTTATCGAAAAGCTTCTGGACGGCATGAACTTTCAGTCCCCTATTTTACGGGAATGGTAATGCTACAACAGTTCCGGATAATATTTCTTCCAGAACACAAACCTTTCAGTCCCCTATTTTACGGGAATGGTAATGCTACGGCCAGGCAGTGGGGCTGGATGAGCGCCGATGACATCTTTCAGTCCCCTATTTTACGGGAATGGTAATGCTACACTGTCGCCGCTTCAATAATTTTGCCTTTGTCCTCAACCTTTCAGTCCCCTATTTTACGGGAATGGTAATGCTACGGACTTTGGTTGGCTATTGCCGCTCTTATTCCTTTAACTTTCAGTCCCCTATTTTACGGGAATGGTAATGCTACCCGCCGGGTGCGTCAATCCCGGCCCAGTATCAAAGAACTTTCAGTCCCCTATTTTACGGGAATGGTAATGCTACGGGCAGCTACAAGGTTATGAAAGCCCTGGGAAGATATCCTTTCAGTCCCCTATTTTACGGGAATGGTAATGCTACACCGACTACCACCAAAGAATCCCCTGACTTTAGTCACCTTTCAGTCCCCTATTTTACGGGAATGGTAATGCTACAGATTAGCTCTAAATCCCGATCAACAAGTAATGACCTTTCAGTCCCCTATTTTACGGGAATGGTAATGCTACGGCTTAGCGGCTCCCTGCTTGGGGGTGTTATTAGGTTTACTTTCAGTCCCCTATTTTACGGGAATGGTAATGCTACCCGGCATGTCTTATTAAACCTAATGTCGGGACAAGTGCTTTCAGTCCCCTATTTTACGGGAATGGTAATGCTACGCATAGAAACCTGTAGCCCGCCACAGATAAAAAAATCTTTCAGTCCCCTATTTTACGGGAATGGTAATGCTACTCTTTCCCCTGATGAAGCCTTCTCCCTCCGGGCTGAGCTTTCAGTCCCCTATTTTACGGGAATGGTAATGCTACGGAGCAGGACTTTGACCTGTTGGATGACCAGGATTCCGTCTTTCAGTCCCCTATTTTACGGGAATGGTAATGCTACATGGATGCCTGCATGAACAATAAAGGGAAACTAAACACCTTTCAGTCCCCTATTTTACGGGAATGGTAATGCTACCGATCTTCAAGAATTCAACGTTGACCGCCTTTTCCCTTTCAGTCCCCTATTTTACGGGAATGGTAATGCTACTCCGTCGGCATCGCGCCGAACTCCCCGTTCCGCATCTTTCAGTCCCCTATTTTACGGGAATGGTAATGCTACAGATACTCGGCACAATTGCCGCCGGTACTCCGATACCTTTCAGTCCCCTATTTTACGGGAATGGTAATGCTACGCGGGCTCTGCTGGAGCACGATCCGCGTTGGATTCTCTTTCAGTCCCCTATTTTACGGGAATGGTAATGCTACGAAAAAGCTGAGGTGGTTTGGGAGCAAGCCCTGGACTTTCAGTCCCCTATTTTACGGGAATGGTAATGCTACCGACCCCATACGTAAAAACGGTTTTCGATACGCTGGGCTTTCCTTTGAGATACCCTTTTGGGGAAACTCTTAAAAATTTCGAAGATGCTCTTTTTGGACCAAAAGCAAGGGTATCTGCGAAAGCATAACTTATTCATAACCTTAACTCCAACAAAATGAATAATACGGGCATGTTTCATAGCAGTCATCCGCCTTTCCGGGATCTATTTCACTATATACCATTCTCATTTTTTCGTCCCTTTCCTCTATAAACCACTGACGTAATTCGTCATTAATAATATGAAAATCCTTCTGGACAAACAGCCTTCCATTTTTAAATTCCCCATAAACGATACAGCCAATGTTAATAGGGTACTCATAAAGGGCTTCCATAACCAGAGCATAGCCGGTTGTAGTCAGGCGGTGAAATTTCTCCCGGGGGCCGAATTTTAAGTCCACGATCATCGGTTCAGAAAAAATAAATGCATCCGCTGTTAAATTGGAGCTTAATCCCAGGAAAGAACCGTCCAGTTTCTGTTCAAGCACAAAGGGAACAACCTGGGCAGCCAGTGAGTCTTCCTTTATGTAAGGCTGCCTGGAAAGAATGTCTTGAAGGCGCGACGTGATGCGGTAATATTGATAATTAAAAAGCTGCTCCACCTGCTCGTATACTTCCGGCATTTTTTCGCTTAGAGGCGCTGCTTGTTCCAAAAATTCAGGAAGGGCCTTCTGGAGTTCCCGGGAGATTGTTTCAACATTTGTCCCGTTCAGGTAAATAAGCTTCTTGGTAAGCACAAGGACGGATACGATCAGTTCGTGAAATAGCGAACCGAGCTGCATGGCGATGTTGGGCTCGCTCTTTCTTTTTTCTACTTTGTTTAAGTAAACATCCCTACCACTCGGACAATATTTTCCCGCTACCAGGTACAGGGGGAGCATGATCTCATAAACAGGCTCTAGCGGCGGCTGGTGCCAGTTCCAGCCGCGAAGTTCATCAGCCACGGCCTGCTCACGAGACTTGGGTAGGTATCCTTTCAGAAGCTTTTTCCTTTCATCATCGTTCAGGTAATACATAACGTCACCTCAGGTCCGCACAGTAGTTTTTAAACTCGCAGTCCCTGCAGCGCTGGCTGGAGCGAATGTAACCCGGAATCCTCTCCCCGGAGATAACGTTTCTGATGGCGCTGAGAATTTTTTTAATATGTTCACGCATGCTAAAAGTTATCTCCATTGGAACAATGGCCTTTGCAGGAATCAGGTAAAGAAAGCCATAACGTACGGGCTTCCGGAACATATCTTCCAGCAGCATGGCATACGCAGCAACCTGGTATTTCTGGTGCAGGCCTTTTTTACTTAGACTGTGCTTGAACTCAACAGGATAAACATTGCCGCTCGAAGAGGTAATCATCATATCAAGCACCCCATGCAAACCCAGGCGGGTTGACTGCAGCTCAACCCTAAAGGCCCGCTCACCATCCAGGATACCGTAAGGCTTAAGGCCCCTTCTTTTCTCCAGGCGCTGGATTTCTACGTGCTCCAGCTTGCCGTATTCCATCTTGCGGGTCACCCTCCTGGGTACCGGCAGTACATAGTAATAATAAAGAATGCGGGGACAGTAGATATATTGTTTCAGGTCCGAGACGCGCAAAGGAATCATTGTTTTTCCTCTCCGGCATTAACAATCTCTTTCTTTAACCTGAGGTCTTTGTCGCACAAGGGATAGAGCTTAATGTTCCCCTCATTTTTTCCCAGGGTGCGCCTCAAGCGCTGGCACAGTTCATCACGCCGGTTGTGGTTGATGTCGCCGAGAAAAGCGCTGTACTGAATGCGTTCCAGACCGTAATCTTTACACGCTTCGCTTACCTTGTTTCTAATCTTATCATCTGGAATATCATAGATGACCAGAGTCTGCATTACCATCCCCCCACAAAAGGCCGGTATTTGCCCTCCCGGCGGACAAAAGAAGCAACGCTCCTGGCCTGCCGCTGGATAATTGTAGAAAGCTTGCATTTTTGTCCTTCATAGTTGTCGGTCAGCTCCAGGCGCTCCAGTATTTTCTGAGCAAACTCCTTGCGCGCTTCTTCCGAAAGTTTGCCCTCTTCCAGAGAAACTTTATATCCCTTGCTGAACATGGCCATAACCACCCTGTCCACCACCGGCTGACGAAACTCCTCGATGAGGTCTAGAACTAAAGAGGGTTTTCCAGGCCTGTCCACGTGCATAAAGCCGGCAAAAGGCTCCAGCCCGGCCAGGATGATTGCGCTCCAAATTTGAGAGTAAAGAATGCCGTAGCCGTAATTAAGCATGGCATTAAAGGGATCTGACGCGCCCCGGTGCTCCCTGCCGGGAAAATCTACTTTCCCTTCCAGGATCAAGGCCACCTGACCCCAGTATACAGCCGAAGCCCTTCCCTCCACGGAAAGGAATTGACCACGCAGCTCGTCGATTTTTTCACCCTGGTAAGTGTCTAATTCACTGCAAATCTCCTCCATTTTCTTAACGGCTGCCATAATCTGCGCATAGGTTTCTCTTTGGGCTTCCTTGCGGTGCTTGGAGAAATATTTGAGGGTGTTGAGCTGGTTTTTAATTTTTCCGGCGACAAATGCCCTGGCCAGAACAACACCCCTTTGATCCAGGTAGGCCATGAGTTGTTCGCGCCTGGTCTGCACTGTGGCGGTCAGCTGCGGAGAGCTGATTTTGGCATACGGCTGGCCGGAGCTGGAGAGAAAGTTGATCTGCACTCCATGCTCCATGCACATTTTGATAGCATCACTGGATAGAGATGCGCCACCTGTAGTTACAGTAACCTGGGTAAGGTCAAAAAAGGGCACCTCCTGCACCACCTTGCCGTTTTCCTTGACGACCAGCCGCTCGCTTTTTTTTCCGATAAAAGAGCCGTAGTTGTTGATGATGAGGTTCATGGTTTCCTCCCAGAAAAGAGCTTTAAGACCTCACGCGGTTATGATTTATAACGTAAAGGCCTTATCCAGTACATCAATTACCTTTTTTATCTCCACCAATCCCAGGGGATATTTTTCAATTAGCATCGCTGCCGAAGGAATAAATTCTTTTATAACTACCTCAATTGCCTTCACACAATTAATTGCATCATCTTCAGCAACAGGTTTCATACCATGTGCAACAATTGATTTATTGCGCTTATTACGAAGTTCTTCCAAAAGATCAGAAAGTTTTATACTCTGGCTTGATAAGTTTCTTTTTGCACTAAGATAGCGGTCTCCAAGCCCGCAGTAAATTTTATCTTTAAACACGTTTGACAGAATAGCCTCGGCTTTTTTGATACTTATTTTATTAATACCAGGATGAAAATAACCGACAATTTCCCTAATCCGGTCTTTGTTAGTGCTTTCTACTAAATTCGACGATTCAATTTTATAAGCATTACGAAGATGGCTGTATAAAATGCCTTCATATATTCGCCAGAACCTTGAAAGAGTATCTGTATAGTCGGATCTTTTCAATCTGCGCCTGGCATTCATGTATAAATCAACAAGGTTGTATTTATTTTCCAATGCCGAATTATCTTTTAGTTTTGCCAGTATTTGTACTTGAGCTTCTAAAATTTTTGCCAGTTCAGCCAAGTCTGCTGAAGTTCTTATTTCATTATATACACTATTAAGTCTTTTATAAGCATCATCGTAACAAATCAAATCCCAGCTTTGATAGGCTTGGAAAATTCTATAAAGCAATCCCGCCTTGTCTTTACGAAAAGAGTATAAACTAATATCTTTCAACCTATAGCATTCTTCTGCCATCCTCTGAAACAAAAATTCCTCAGAGTAACGCTTAATCCGTGACAGCAGGTTTTCTTCTTCCAAAAAAGTCACTTCAAGAATGCTTACTCGATCTTCTTTTTTAAATTGAGGATTTGCTACCTGCCAAAGCTGGCAGTTTTTGAACAAACCAGCGTTAGCAAGAATCAGCCAGGCACTCTTCAACTGAGGAGTTCCGGAGGAACAATTTAAATGAAAGTCGCAGTCAACATCGCTTAAATCCCGCATTATTTTATCCACCAATCGCCTGGTAGCTGGCAAAATTGCCGGGTAATCAGTTGGATCAGACAAATGCATAGGATTTATAAAGACCTGGGTTTTTTTATCTATCTCGCTTTTTATCCATATTTCAGTATCCAGGGCCCTTGATTGCGTTTCACTTTTAATTCCAAATCCTTTAGCAGTTGGGAAAAGGTATATAACCTCTGGCCGAAGATGCCGGCACAGAGTAATAATTGCGCCCTCTTCACCAGTTTTATCGGAATAAGGATCCTGTTCGCCTACAAATGATAGCAGAACTTTCAATTTCATCTCTCCAATCTGACAGGAACACTGAATGCCAGCGCATAATGAAGCGCTTCAGGATAGGAAGGGGCAATATTTTCAACCATTTGGCCATAAAAAGGCTTTACATTATTTTTCTCAAAAAACACTGAACCGGCCTGAATCATTAACAAGGGCTGTTTAAAATAATAGTCCGATAATGCATAATCTTCACCCAGTTTTCCGTACTTGACAAATATCTTGTAGTATCCTTCAACGGGATCATGCGGTGCCGGGACAAAATTAGAAAGACTGAGAAAGGCGTTTGGTCGCTCAATACTCTCAAACAAATCATATTTCTCCATGTTTATAATACTAAAGGAACCTTTACCTGTAGATTTTCTTTTACCCAAACCTGTCTCGCCCAATATACGAAAAAGCCTGAACAGCCACTCTCGTAGTGCAGGATTATTAAGTTTTACGTAAACAGACAAGTAGCTTTCCGGGTTAATATAATATTCCACCTGTTCGAATAGATGGCCTCCTTCGGCAGTAGAGCCATAAATACGATTAATCTGGTTATGCAGTGTAGACACCTGGCTGATAGGTTTTTCCTTATTATTAATAGGCCCATCCTTACCGCTGACCAGAGAATAAAACTCCTGCGGAGTAAGATAACCAATCTTTTTAATCCGCTTTCCTTCCCTGGCCTGCCATAAATGTTCATCCCGGGTCACGGGTGGAGCCTTCCTAATCTTAATCAGCGGTTTAGGCAATAAGTCTCCAGGATATGCATTTGAGAGTACAAACCATGGTTTACCACAACAAAAATCATCCAGCATTCTCTGCAGAGAACCATTTCCTTCACTATATCTCATTACCCAACAAAGCCCGCCAAATATGGTATCTGCTTGAAAAGGAGAAATAAAACCTCCGTTAACCTGAAGTTTTAAACGATAAGTTTCCACAGCTACTTCCCTTCTCCTATAGTAAATGGATTATCGTCTACTGAAGTGTTTATAAAACGCACTTTACCATAGCCCCTTGACCCTGAACCGCCGAGGTACTCTTTTTGAACCAGAGCCAATCCTTCTTTAACGAAGTCCAGTATCTCCTTTTCATTGTCGCCTTCAAATATTCTGAGAACAATTTCAAAATGAAACTTTGTTTCAGCGGGAACTCTTTCATTAGGTCTGGGGTGTTCTGCCTTGCCCGTTTTTCTGTCCACCAGGTTTTCGTATTTTACCTCAGAAAAGTAAATACCTTTTTCCTGGTTTGAACCCTTTAACTCATCTAATGATTCAGGAGTTAAGGAAGCATCCCTGACAATAATCCTGGTCGGACCGAGGTGGCTTTCTCTGGCCTTATGGGTTCCGAAAATTTTACATACCAGGCACCGTCCACAACTACAGGGTTGGCCTGTTTGCTGTGTTCTTTCAGCATATTTAAGCTCAAGTAATGAACGCATCCTACCCTTTAGGGAAGAACCGGGGATATATGGCAAACCAGTTACAGGGTGTCTAATAATAGGGTTATCCATACCACCAATTTCAATATCATCCTTGGAACCACCAATCCGCAGGCCTGTATCACAAAAAATAATTCCACGAATAACTACATGTTTCTCAAGTTTCATTTTTGTTACCTCCTGCTCCCGCTTTCTTTAAAGTAGGCCAAAACACTTTGGAAATGCTCAACAAAGCCCTTTAAATGATCTGAATCCTTAACCGCCAATCCTACATTAGTATAGATGAACTGGCGAAACTCCTCCGGCACATTGCTATTACGGGAAATGGCATCGGCTACATTGGGATAAAAACTGTATAAACCGGCCTTAATTTCTTCAAAATTTTTAGCGTCCTTAAATCTTGAGTAAATGCCACGAAGTTTATTGTAGAAGCGCCTCAGCGAAGCCCTAGTCATACCTTTAGCCGATAGAATCTCAGCAACCCGCATCGCCTCGGAAGTAAATATTTCTTCACGTAGATAACCTTTATCATTGAAATATCCGTTCTTAAGATAATCTTCCTCTAATCCCGGCCTCTTAATTTGTTCAGCTGGAGAGGAAGAGAAATCCTTCCGCTTTCTTTTATCTTTATCTGTAGGCCCACCCCCTCTCTGTGCAATATTACACTGCATACAATACTCGTAGTTCCCCATGGTTTGTTTTCCGCATGCCTTGCATTTACCCACAAGGTTCACTCCTTTGCTAAAAGTGCATAATTTACAAGAAAGTCAAGATAAACAATATGGTCGTGGTCAATTTGTTTAAGGCTTTCAACCCACATTCTAACAGCAAGCGCCTCACGATCAACAGTATCCATTGACGCCAAATTTTGGGCAATAGCGTAAGAGAGTAAAGGCAAATATCTAAGGCCTATTATCTTGTTATCAAAATAATACTGGTGATGCATTTCTGAGAGGGACAGCAGCTTCCTTAAAATGCCAACAGTTAATCTATCGCTTTGTAACCAATCAGCTAATTGCTTGGCAATTTGCATTAGATAAGCCGCTTTTGACCATTTCATTGTCCTTCCCAAAAGAGTTAATTGATTTCTGCCCTCTGATTCTCCTTTTAAAACAATTTCCTTTGAAGTTTCTAATGCTTCATCAGCAGCCTCAACACTTCTCGATACAGGCACGCCTGCTTTTAATAAACTGATACCAGCGGATAACGTAAGATTTTCATTATTGCAGGTGAACTTTTTAAAGTCATCCTTTATAGTAACGGCAAGATCGATTATTTCATTCCACGGACCGACAATCAGAAAGTCATCTCCGCCAGAATATACGGTATAGCAAAAATTAAAGCAGATATTAAGCAACTGCTCCACACGACCAGAGAAAAAAAGATCCATCATGCGGCTCATAGTAGCAATTCTTGATATACTGTTTCGATCAGCCTGTTCATCCCGCAAACCATAAATAAACAGGTTTCCCAAGTAATCAACATCAGCCTTTAAATAGCCAAGCAATTTGCGTCCTTTGGACCTGTTGGCAAGGCAATCAAAATATAAAGGGTTACTATCCTCTGGTTTTCTAACATCTTTACATCCTGGACAGCCATCACAGTTATTCTTTTCGGCCAAAGGTATATAATTTGCCATAAATTTTGGCATAGCAGGATGGTGCGTTATTTCTTTTACGCTTGTATCATTAAGTTTATATACAAGATAGCTAGACAAATCTGCCCCGGGCACATCGTCTAAAACAACAAAACTGTAGCTCCCAAAAAGTGGAAAGGAAGAATATGATCTTTGCTGAACTTCTTTGTTTGTAAAAGCGATATATGATGCATAGGGCAGTATTGTTCCAAGTTCCAAATCACGATAGCACTGTTCGCACAACCTATCCTCATCATGACTGCTATATTCGGCCATTTTTTTATTACAGCTATTGCAAAGCCCTTCTTTCCCTATTCCAAGCTTTATTTTAAACCGCTCTGTTGCCCAGGCGTCTCTTTCTTTTACCAGGTACTTTTTAAGAGGAGCGCTTTTTCTTTGGTTTAACCTTTCGGAAAGCTGATCAAGAACACTACCAAAACTATTAAATGCCCGACCGTTAAATTCTATCTGACCTAAATTTATAGCCAATTCACCACCAAACTGTCTAACAGTCCAGTGATCCAGTTCCTCCTGAAACTCTTCAATTTTTTCACCTGAATTCGGGAGATTGGGGAGAAGAACGTAAAATTTTCCGCCAGAGGAGATAACAATATTAGTTACCGGAAGATTAAACCTGTGAATCAAGTTATGACTAATTGCTTCGATCATTGCGCTCAAATAAAATGAGCGGGCTCTCAATCTTTTGGCTACCCCACCAACCCCAATATTGGAAATATCGAAAATGAAATTCTGGATTCCCGAAAGATCGCCTACAACCAGGCGAAATTTATCAGGCTTGCTGTCAGTAACATCTCTTTCGTTCAAAGTTCCCAAGTCCTTATGGTAATGGTACAGACAAGCAGCAATGGCACTGGTAGTCCGGAGGTGGTCGTACAATGATATGTCAGGAGTCGACTCTTGTGTGTTGCTGGGAATGCACCAGGTATAGCGCTGAAGTAAAGATAACAAGTGGGTATAAAGACAGTCAAAGTCTGAAAGGTTGATAGAGGATGCAATCTCATCAAATTCCTTACCGAAAGCAGTTAAATAACTGTTAGTTTGAACAGAATCCAATTGTTGGAAGAGTTCTGGGAAGGAGTTTGCCGGATTTAAAGTGTGTAGCCTGTAGTGGTAAACATCAGGGGTAGGAAGTGTTAATTGCAGGCGGGAAAAGACAGAAGCCAGGGGCACAGTTTTATAATTACGGTATCCTTCTGATTCCTCGCCTCGTTCCGCTGATGAAAAGTTATCAGCGGTACTGATCAAATACGCCAGCGGCTTTATGGAATGGTTAGCCATTTGTACACGCAGTTCGGGAGGAAAGAGAGTTGTTTCATGATGCCGTTGAACGAGCTCCGCTAAAAGAGTTACATCAGCTACTTTTTCAAATACACCTGATTTAGCCTTAATAAAGCTAGCCGATACTGCAGGATGCTTTCCTTCGATTTTAAGTGACCCTTTAAAATCACTTCTTTGAATAAATTTTCCTATATCGTGAAGTAAACCAGCCAGAACAACAGTCTGATATTCCCTGTTCATATCGTTATCTCCTCAAAAGCATTTATATAAAACACCTGCCGGAAACCCTTGACAAAAAACTTATCTGTAGCTACAATTATAGCAACATATAATTATAGGATAGAATAAAAAAATTACAAGGGAGTGCCGTTCATGGAAAAAATTAATTTCATCAGCACCCGTGAGTTAAAAAACAAAACAAACGAAATTCTTCATGCTGCCGAGAAAGGGGGCACCATTGTAGTTACCCGCTATGGTAAACCTGTGGCTACCATAAAATCTTTCCGGGAAAATGACTTAAAAGAAGAAAAGTACTCTTTACTTTACGAAAAAATAAGGCAACACATCGGTGAAAAACACCCTCAACTTCTTGCCATGACAAAAGAAGAACTCCAGAATCTTAATAACGAAATTTCGGGCAAAGTAGGAAACTTTTCTACATGGCAAGAAATGGACAGGGCAGCAAAAGGTGATCATTATGGTCTTTCTCGATAGCAATATTTTTATTATTGACCGCTTCTTTCCCCGCGATAAAAACTATCCCATAAATAAATCAACTCCTGGAACAACTTAAAAATTAAAAATAATATCTGCCTATTCCGGTTATAACATAAAAGCAGTTAATTAATCACAATATTTTTTACTAGCTCTCCATATTCCCATTGGCATAATTGAAATCGTTTTTTCCTCTTTGGCCTTACTTCCCGGCACCCAGCATATCTCCGCTGTGGAAAATACTGCCCCGAATCCTTTGCCAGAGGATGTTTCCCTGCCAACAAATGGTTCCAGCGTGCCCTCGCAATTCATTTTTTCAGCAACAGTATGTGCTAAAACAGGTTCGCCTTTAGGTAGTACGATTTGTGGATCTCCCTGGCTTTCCTTAAAAACATAGCTAAAAATATCATTATAATTTTCAGAAAGCTTATGGTTCATTAATCTTCCCCAACCGTACTTCCGTTCTCCACCAAGCTGAAGTCTGTTTAAAACAGCCTTCCAGTCTATCAGGGTATCTTCTTTCTCCATTATATAACCTAAAAGATAAACACTTTCTCCCCTGCGGGTTTTGGGAGAAATATATTCTATTTCATGGAGAGAACCATCCGAGGCAAATTTATTTTCCAGAGCAGTACTAGTATAGCTATTAAGATACAGCCAGCTAAATACTTCACAATCGTCCCAAAACCAGCATTCTATTTTTTCTGGACTTGTAGAAGGGAAAAAGTAAGTAAATCTTAACTGTTTATTTATAGCCTGTCCCACCTCTTTATAATTGTTTTCTCCCTTTTCTCTGGTAAGCCTTTCCGTGAACGCTCCCCACATATTCCTTCCGGTTGCATAGGGAAGTGTCTGCATCAAAGTACCTGCTTTCCTCCATCCTATATGCAGGGGCGAAAGCAACCGAAAACTTACCTGGTATAGTTTCCATGTGGTCATGTTTTCACTTCCTTGCCTTTGAAGCATATCGGGCATATACTAATGTTTGTTCCCACAGTTGTTTTAACATGAGTAATTTTTCGAGATCATTACAGACATTATCAATAATAAATTTCAGAACATTCTCGTAATCATTAACGTTAACAGGCGTTTCTACTCCAAGAAGTTTCAACATTTGTAAAAGCTTGCTAATTATAATATTGTTGCTTTCTTTATCATCTGATAGCGAATAGAGATAAATAATACATCCATAAATTCCATTTTCCTGAAGGACACCCAAAGTTTTGGTAATGACATTTTCAACCTCACGAGAACTGATTCCGCCCTGTTCGCATTCTTTAACAATATAATGGGCAGTCTTTGCAGCTTCATATTCCAGATTTATCATTACTGAACCTCCCAATCAAACATTACTTTTAACCGCCCAAAGCCACGGGTTCCCATACCACCAACACCGAGATACTCCATTAATCGTAAGCCTGCTCTTACAACATGCAGGGGGCGCTCCCATGCTTCAGCAAGAGAATCACCACTATTCTCCTGTACACCGCTAAACTGCCTTTCTGTTTTAGGAAAGCAACCTACAAAATCATCCTCAATAACATCCATCCACAGCCAAGTTGATCGCGGTAAAGCCTCGTAGGTAAACAGTGCTCTATCCTTAGCAGCCCCTGTTTCGGGATCGATCGCCACCGATGTTCGAACTTCAAGGTTGCTGTTAACAATCTGGGAAAACAATTTTGCAGGCACGATCACAATCCTGTTCTTTACGGCCTGCCATTCTTTTTCTTCTGAGATGCATCCCGAAAAGGTTACTTTTAATCCTGTCGTCGCAGCAAACAATAACCAGCCAAGATTCAGGTTTTCTTCTTGCAGATCTAGGGAAGTATAAACAACATCATCTCTTTCTTCTCCCGCTCCATCCAGGTAAAAACCGGCAACCTCTAAGATGTCTTTGGTGCTCACCCATACAGGCCCTGTGCATGAATAAACAGGAAACAGGAGAAGATGTGCATCGCAAATATTGACCTTCCCTGCCTGTCCTCCTCCCGTATCCACTGCTGTCCCAAAAGTATAAATAATGGGGCACTTATTTTTATCACCAATGAAATTTTTATGTGCCCCAGCTGCCTGGGGTTTTCCGTACTGCATTGCCGCATAGCTCCTTGCAGTTCCTGCTATGCTTGTCCCAGGAATTTTAGGAAGTCTCGTCCCCGGTTCTCTCACGATTGTATTATCCACCCGCCCCAAGCGATGCCCGCCTATTCCAATATGGATAGGATCTAGACTCATAAAAACAAACCGCTGTTGAATGTATCTCTTCTTATTGTTTGGACTCATGCCTGCGCCTCCTTAGAATGATTTCCTCTTGCCGGTTTAACCTTAAGAACATTCATATAAAGCTCTACAATATCCCTCAGCTCACCGTTTACAGCCATCATTTCTAAATTACTTATTTCCGGTGGAGGTCCATTTTCCCAATGCGCATTTTGTAAAACATTATGAACAAAATTTTTAAAAACCTCGTCATCTTCGTTGACATTCCACTCTTCCCTCTTAGCTTCAATAATTTCTATAATACTCTTAATCTGGCTCCTTTCCAGCTTTTTGATAAGAAGCAGCCATACATCTTTAAAATACTCGATTTTTTCCAGCAGGTAAGGTCTTGACGTTTTGTTCTTTAATTCTCTGCGTTTGCCTTCAAGGTTATAACTAATCTCAAATCTGAGGGAGGTCGAACCCAGGAATTCAAAATCAAATTTAGACGGAAATATGCTTACAACATCCCCTTTTTTCAACTCTTTTACATGGACAAGCCAGGCCCCTGAATTGAGCCCTTTGAATGCTGTTAAACGGTCTCCGGGAACTCCTTCCACGTAAAAATATGGATACCAGATGTCTTCTGTCTTGCCATCACCCATTTTAACCGGAATTTCCCACGTTATACCGTTATCGAAGCAGATTGCGTAACTATCCCCATCTATCTTTACATCGCTCTTAAGTACCCATCTTTGTTGTTCCAGGGGTTGATTAATCATCCTTCTACCTGCGTCCATTAGGGCTACCAGAGGAATATGGGATCTGGCGAAGACTACACCCAGTGAAACCGGCAGGCGGTTGCGCACCTTAGCCATCTCTTTTTCGTACTTTTCTTTAATTAGCGTGGATATCTCCATAGCCTTTTCGGCAGGAACAATTGCCATAAACCTGTCCGGCTCAACAAGAATGGTTATGGCCGGGAGGTAGGGCGTTTCTTCCGGGCATACATGGGTTATCTCTAATGTGCCTATCAGTTTGTCCCCTTTTTTCTCCTCCGGCTGGTATATATTAAGAGTTTTACCGGTGCAGAACTCCTCGCTAAAAAAACTCACCAGTTCTTTACGGGTTTCAATTTGCTGTGGTAAAACACCTATCTTTTTGGCCAGATAATGCAGGTTTTCAATGATTAACAGTTCTTTATTCTCGTTTGTAAAGATGCCAAACTTTGTTCCATTATTTTCAGCCTCATAGGGATTAAATAATGCAAGAGATGTATTATTATCTATTGATGTGAAACTGCCGATAATTTTTAAGCGATAATCCACCTTGTAATGCCGGAACTCCTGCCTTATATCTTCCCAAAATGCTTGTGTGCTCTCCCAGACCCGGCGAACGCGAGCAAAAGAAGGCGTTTTTCGCCAAACAGCCAGGGCAAGCTTCTCGTTTTCGGAAAGGGATGGATACGCTTCTCCCAGATCATCATCTTTAACTATCAATTTATATAATCCATAAATAGTTAATCCACCAAGAGTTTCACCATGTTTTTTTTGAGCATATGTTTCAGCTATCTTGGAATACTTTTCTAATTTTTCTAGTTTCTTGCCTGGCTCCTCCATTACCTTGAATTCTTCCAAAATATTTTTATACGTTACCCCACATTCTTTCAGATTGCGGAAAGTAGAAATCATCTCACCGTTCAGCCAGCGCCCCAGGTCAAAGCGGGCGGCGATCAATGCGATACGCCCGTTGGCATCGGCCACCTCGTCAATCCACACCGTCTCGCCGTTTTCGCTGCTCCCTTCCAGTCGACCCAGGCAGACACAACACATATTGCGTTCTCGGGCCTTTTGAGAATAACTGCCACCACGATCTTCTGCGCCGAAACCAAGAGGCCTAACATGGCAGATCTCACATCTCGCTTCTTGACGATTTTCCCAGATTTTTTTCAGATAAGCAAAGCTTGGAGTCAGTGGCCTTACTTGCTCTGATATTTCTTTCCCACTGAAAAAAACATTTCGTGAAGATCCAGAACTCAAAGTTATATCAAGTTCGATTTCGTGATCTGACACTGCGTTAAATTTTTCTTGAAGGTAGTCTTTCAAGGGTATGCCGTTTTTAACCCTATAATCCTGAAGGCCATCTATTTCTGGAACCAGGAACAAAATTCTACCGGCATCCCGGTATATTTCCAATCCCAGGGGATACTCGATCTCGATAACGTTCTTTATTAATTCAGAACCTTTTTCAATGAGGGTTCTTCTCGCCAGGACATCAGGAATACGGGAGGACTGTGACAGGAATTCGATGCCCTGAAGTGAGACCCTGAGTGTTTTATATTTATATTGCTCCCCATTTTCAAATGGATCCTTCCATTTTTTAAGAAACACTTCAGCCAGCTCTGTTTTAAAGAAAGCGACGGAAGCCGCGATCTGGTCCCAAAGAGAAACATCGTTAACGGGACGGCGCGTATCGCCAACAGAGGTAATAAAATCATCCTTTAAGCGTTTAAGAAAAGGTTGCCGCCAGTGAAGCCAGTTTTCAACACCCCAGGTGTTCTTGCCTTCAAGATCAAGTGATGCTTTAAGAAGGTCAAGCTGATCTTTCAGATAGCCGTACAGCTTTTCTTTCCTTGAACCCAGTGCATCCAAATCAATGGGGTTCACTTCATAGCCAAAAGCTGTAGAGAGGTAGACTGTACCCCCATCCTGTTTTTCGTAACTTTCTCTCCGCAACACGCCTTTTTCACTGCCTGAACCCCGCCCGTGAGCGTCAATAGCCAATTTAATAAGGTTCGCATGCTTCTTTGCTTTTTCACGGTCACGGTGGTTTTTAATAAAGCTATAAAAAGATAAAGAACCCTTTCCTGAATCTGAAAGAGGAATCTTCTCCCACAGACGAGCCGGCCATCCATCTGTTAACAGCTCAGAAAGTTGGGGAAAATTATCTGAAAGATCTTTGGGAATCTTTACATCAAGTCTGTGGTTCTTCCCCAAAAATTCCTCGTGATATTTTCCCGGCATATGGAGCCACATAGCGACCTCCGCCAGGAGAAGGGCGTCGCGGTTTTTAGCCAGGGCCGATAAATCGCTGCCTATCATTGCTTTTCCTCCTTCTCAAGCTGCAATAAACGCTCTATTTGCCCCGCAACTTCAACCAACCCGTCATAATCCTGAAACGTCCACCCGGGCCACCTGTCTCCTGAGGTTTCGGACTCTTTCAAAAAGTGAGACCACTTTTCCCCGAAATTCCGATACCAGTTCCTGAACCTTTTAAACTCAGCAAGACTTCCCCCGTCAAGAGGTTTTTTTATACCGTACTCGCTATTACTGAGCAACCCGGCCTCTCCCTGTCCAAGAAATTCTGCCCTCACGGTTCCATCTTCAAGAAGATATTTTTGAAATGCATCCTCCGGGGCTTGCAGCTCTTGCTCTTTCTTTTCAGTTACTTTAATACCGCTGGCTTTTAAAGTAAGCTGTCCATTATCAAGATCAGGTGTAGCAATCCCATAACCGCTGGAGGTCTTTGCACCGAAGCCAAAGGTTAGGAACATTGCCTTCAACCCCTCGCTAATAAGCCTCAGATCTTTAGTAACATCTTTTATAACATCGGGTTTTTTCGACTCTACAACATGCATTGCAACATCGTTTTTTTCATTACTCATAGAGTTAAGTGCAGGCACGTAAAGGAGCGTGAAACAACCTGAAGCCCCAGCCGGAACGCATTCCATGAGGACAGGTCTTTTCCCCACCTTCCTGACCCGGTCATGGGGGTTTATAACCTCAAGGCTCTTTTGCATGAAAAAAGTCGGGTAAAAATGCAACGTTCCAGATTTTCCAGATTGTATGATTGTATATTCACCAGCTTCCTTTGCAGAGCCAAAGATTCTTTTTAAGGCGTCCTGATCTGCACCAAGCTGGTAAATTGCGGATCTCAGGCATCCTTTCCACGAAGAAGGGATGACATGGGGAAGCCCGAACATTTTGTCCTTGCTTACAGGGTTATCGATAATATAGAAAACCTGTTCATCGCGGGATACATACGGCTTCGCAAGGGTAAAGGTAAACCGGATGACAAAGCTGTAAAAGGGTAGATAAGCCATGTTGATGTCCGGGAAGCGGAAAACATCCAATAAACCGCGCAACCCCCAAGCATCAATCTTTGCATCCAGGTTGCTTACACGGTCTTTGTATTCTGTATTCTGCCAGGTTGAGCGGAGTTTATCTGCTGATTTTTTTTGAGTCAAGGCGATTAGATGGTAAAACAGGTGCGGATTTAGGGCTATCAATTTACTTTTTTCACCGGATGCTTTTTCCCCTTGTCTTAAAGCACCTTTAACAACATCTTGCTGCTCAGCAACAAGATAAGCAAACCAGTCTCTAATCACTTTCCTTTCACCTCCCCGGCCCGGATGATTTCCCTGCCGTAAACGATACTGCAAGGACTGCACTCTTGGCCAAAGGCATGGTGCATGTATTCCCCGCACAGGTCTTTTAATGCTTCTGGGCTTAATAGCGCTGGTGGGGCGAAACCGAAAATGTGCAACCGGTAATTGCCGTTACTTATACGGTAAGGCATTCCAAAATTTAAACGGCTGGCTGTACGGATTTCGTCTTCTATTTTTATCATTTTATTACCATCCATCCACTGCGACCTAGGTCCTAAAAGCTCATCAATTTTTCCTAACTTTTTTGGATCACTGCTTTCAGTCCATTTCTTGTATTCCTTCAGCCACCTGCGCATCCCGAAATTTCCGCCCCCCTTATAACGGAGATCTAAAGCGCAGGGAATGTACCCGTCTTCTTTAATTAGCAGATCGCGTCCCAGGTGGCTGCTCTTCTTTAAAAACGCTTCGAACTTACTACGGGGCATCTCGTAAAAGATGCTCAGATAGTTTTGCAGGTTATAGGGCATGCTATCTTCCACATTCAATTTATGAAATTCAGGGATTCTCTTCCGCAGTTGTTCAAGGCCATCTTCAGCAGAGCAATTATCCATTTGAGACTTAGTTGAATCAAAGTAAACTTGTCCAAAACCGTGCTGGAGTTTTGCCCCAATTCCTGCATGCTCTGAGATAAACTTCATAAGCATCTTCAACTGGGATAAAACATACCTGTAATCTTCTCCTCTGAAAACAATTTTGTACGCGATATCCCCATAAAAAACAATACAATTATCTATAGTAGCATCTTGATCTTTTCCCATAAAAAGTGAAGTTAACCAATTTTTATTTACCCTAGGAAGAGTGCTTCTAAAATGTAAAGGAACAGTCGGGGCTTTTTCCACTCCGAACTGGAACTGCCGCTTCCACCCGCCACATCCGAACAAATAGCATGCCGGACAAAGCTTTTTAATTCGCTCTTCGTCCTTTTCTCGCCCAGACAACTCGCAACGATTTTCGCTTACAGGATCGCAAACATCTCCGCCCAATCCTCGCACTATCGTTTCGTACCAGAAACGCAAACTGCCTATAATCCCGGTTTCATGCATCCGATCACAGTAACCCTGTGCTCCTCCCGTCCAGACAGGTGTTAAGGTTTTAATTGTAAACTCGGTCTGCTCAGGCCGCATTAGATCACCTCAGCTTCATTTATTTGAATATCGTAATTTTAAATTTCCTCTACTTTACAGCTCAATCATGAATTCTAATCACAATTCTGACCCCAAACAACACATCGTTAAAAAATACATCAACTACTTAAACATAACAAAAGATGAACTCCAGAATCTCAATGACGAATTGTTCGGCAAAGTAAGAGAATTTGCCACATAGCGGGAAAAAGTTTGATAAAGAAACCTACATCGACAACCTATTAAAGACCTCTTTACATTGCATAATGAATTTATTTATGTCGTCCTTTAATTCAAATGCTTCTTTTTTTGTAATAACAACATAGTCGGCATAGTCACTTTTTTGCCTTTTCTCAAAAGCACGGGATAATGTCCTGGCAATTTTTTTGTCAAAATAACCTGTCTTTACAAATTCCTTTTGGAACAAGGAAATAATGCCGCTATGTTTTGAAGACTCCACTTGTTTTATGACCAACAGAGCTTTCGCAGCATAGTATGCTGCGTAATACAAGCGATTAGTAGCTCCGGAATATGAACCTTTTTCTAATAAATAAACAGCATCTTGAAATGCCTCTTCAGCCCTATTAAAACGTTCCTGAACTAATGCTTCGAATCCACTCTCCAAAGGGCAACACCCTCCTTTTCTATGTTTTTAATAAAAAGAGTATGTTGCCATACTGGATGCAAAAATACTGCTTGCGGTATTACTTTAGGAGAAATATACAAATCATATTCAAGGTTAATATCAAAAGCGATATCCAGAACATTTTCCTCATAATCTAAATTCTCACTATCAATAATAATAGCAACATCAATATCAGACTCTGGAGTATCAGTTCCATGGACTTTGGAGCCAAACAGCTTGATAGATAAAACGTGCTCGCCAAGAGCACGCAATACTCTTTCCGTAAAAATTTGCACAGCCTTGTTTTCATTTGGTGTAAGACTTTTTAACGTTATAATCAACCCCTTTTTTTCAATTTACAGGCATAACCCCAGTTCACCATATTCTGCATCAACAACTATAAGATCATCTAATTCCCAGGTTTTTAACCCTCTAAGTTGTCCGGGACGGATGGGTACTAGAAGTTCAGAGGCTTTAAGTGGATTTACCTTAAGGTACCTTTAATTAAAATCATAGTCTTTTTTCAGGGCAAAGCCTTGATTTAAATACGGTGATTCGTCATGGTAGAAAGACAATTCTTCACATTTACATTACTTGTTGCTACAATTATAGCAACAAATATCTGGTATGTACGGCTTACCACCAGAACTTCACTTAAAACATCTAAGCCCTAGAAATGTTATAATTCGCCTCTTTCCACATCTCCCAAACAATAAGGGCTGGTCCATCAAAAATGGCAGCTTTATTACCCTGCGAGCCGCATCGGAACCACGGAAGCCTCCAATCCAGTCTTTTCGCAAAATCTAAAGGTACTAGCACAAATACATGAGGTCGTAATGTAAAAAGGTGCGAAATACTTGTAAGATGGCCATCCTGCATAACCTTAAGGAAGGGAAAATCCTTTGTGGTAAGCATGATACCTATTTCTTCATTTTCAAAGGTTGCTGAAAGATAAAGCTTATGTGGCTTCCCTGAACGGAATCCCTCTATATAGATAGCACCGGTTTTTCCCAGGTACTTTGGAGAACGGTTTCCCCACTTAAGTAAGGTTAAAAGGTCCGCTTCATACTCAGGACAACGCCCTCGTTTGACCTCGGCCCAATCATATACTTCTACAGTTGGAATTGAGCTTCTGAAGCTTACTTGTTCGATATAATCAGTTATCCACCGACCTATCGATACCGCATTTCTGGCCTTCTGCACACGTTTTTTTGCCTGTTTAAATTGCTTCTCCCAACCCATCATTGCCCCAAATTTTTCTACTGCTACATCCAACCAAGCTCTAATTTCTACTTTAGCCGTTTCCATGCCCTTTCTATCTTCTTGTACTTTTCGGTAAATTGATTCGGTTTGGGCAATCATCGTTAGCGCCCCACTAAAAGTGCCAGGAAACCAAGCAAAGGAGTCACGTCCTTTAAATATACTTTTAATTGAGTACTCCAGTTTATCCCTCGACACCTCATCTGGAAGGAATTGAAAAGCGGACACCTCGCGACTATCACCAAAAAGAATGGCTGTTCCTAGTCCATGCCGACCTAGCCTGCCAATTCGTTGCAAAAACGATGCGGTATCCCCGGCTTCAAATAAAAGCAAGTCGGTTTTGAAATCGATTCCCACCTCAATAGCTGCTGTCCCAATAATAATAACCTTGTCTGCAATCTGTCTCTCTGCTTTTGCCATTAATCCACGGACAGCACCAATTTTTTTACTCTTCCAACCTGCCTTCACTAAGCAATCTTCGATACGAATAGCTGAAACAACTGAATTTAAAATGACTACCGCAGGCACATATTCCATGTCGGAACTAGTTGCCCTCGCAGCTTCCAGATCGTGTTTCTTTTCCTTAAGATACGAAATAATAGCCTCAACCTCGTCAGAGCCAGAATTACGGCACTCAAAATTCAAAGGATAGATGACTGTCCGTTCTCCGATTTTAGTATGTGAAGTTTTTACTGTGGCATCGATCATCAGTGGTTCCTTCAACGCTTTATTAAGTAAATCAGTGATTTTAGTAGATGGTGTAGCCGAAAGAAGAACTATACGGCTAAACCCACCAAATTCCCTAGCCAGATGGATTAAGAACAAGACATGAGCTAACTCAACTCCAGAATATAAATGAAACTCATCAAACACAGCAGAGCGGTAGGCCAGGAAGTGAGCAATTAGCTCTGCACTGGTCCGACCATATTTTAGTGAAAAGATCAGATAGAGAAGATCGGGGTTGATAAGCAAAATTTTAGGCCTTGATGGTTGAATTAACCGTAACATAGCTGAACCCTTGTCTTTCATTTTCATTGCAACGCGAAACTCTTCAAGCCTATTAGCATCAATTCTAATTAGATGGTAATCATCATCCCCGCTCTTCTCATTTACATTATCCGGGGAAATTACTCTCACGGAAAGGCTTTGCTTTTCAAAAAGTTTCAGAATTGATCGTTCCTGATCCGCTATAAGGGCATTGGTCGGGTAGATGAAAACAGCCGACTCGTTGTTGTGGATAACAGGTAACGTTACTGCTGCTGTCTTTCCGCTACCGGTTCTTGTCGATAAGATAAACGCATCTCGCTCTTCCCAGGCGTCCAGTAAAGCGCATTGATGTGGATATAGTGGCATATTTACAGCTGGGTGACGGTGTAATGGTAAGGTTGCCCCTAAAACCAACATTAATTATGCACCTCATGTCTTTCATTATGATACTTTCTTTTGCCGACGCATAATTACACAGTTCCGCAAATATATATCGTTAGTGCTTAATTTAAAATCAAGTACACATTTTATTTAATTCTTTGCCGGATCCGTTGTGGCAACAATACCATCCTACCGTCTGCATTTACAAACCAGTCACCTCGAATTTCTACCCTACGGAATAGCATGTGAGGAGGTAGCACAATAGGTTCATAGGAAACGACCTCACCGGATATGTCCAGCGGGTTGACGGGATGTGCTGGAACTACTGCTCCCTCCCTAAAAAAAGCCTTAGGGGATTCGAATCGCCGCCAGTATACGCGCACCGGACATCCTTTTTTGCCCAGTCGTGAAACAGCAGGAGGACAGTATTCTTTACGCGTAAAACAGAAGAAGGAATAGCCACCTTTCAGATGACGACCTTCACGCGGCAACTCGAAGCATGGATTCACTACTACCCGTTTGCCAAGGTTGGGGGTGTTGATTTTACCACCTGCATCGGTACGGAGAGTAAGATCGTCAAGAGAATTTAACGTGATAGCAGTCTTAGCCATAGTAAAGCCAATAGCAGGCGTTGTATACAAAGGCATTAGATTCAAGTCCTCTTCATAACGTGGGTAATTACCCTTGTATAGCCCGTAAGAGTACTGTGAAAGCGAGTAACTCAGAGCGTAATTATGAATAACCGGCCAAGTAGAAGACACTTTAGCAACCTCTGCAGAAGAAAACCAAAGGTAATCATGGTTGTACAAACGCCCTTCAAATAATGAATAGCCGCCTTCCTCTAGGTCAAGACTTTTTACCATTGTTTAACTACCCTTTCTGTTGTTCTCGATATTGGGCAACGTCACTGTAGACCCTTTCAAGAAAAACCTTGTCCAACAATGTATTGGCTGCTTCTTCTACAACCTTGTCAACCTCATCTGGAGTAAACACCTTCACTTGTTGGGGATTACCTGCATATGTTTGGTACTGTTTAAGGATTGTTGCTACTGTTTCTCCTGACAGTTCAGCATGCCTATCATAAAGTTCAAGAGTTAATTCAAGAGGGGTAATGACTTCTTCCCAGCCAGCAACAAAGCCAACAATAGTGTTACGGAGATCCCCACCGATGCGGGTCTCAGCTCCATAATTTTTTGCCGCCAGCAACGTCTTTAGTGTAAGAACTAGCTCTCCTTGAGTTACAGATTTGAGGGTTACAATGGAAGGAAATAGGGTTGCAGGCCGTACGGCATAACGATTCCCTAAAGCCTGTCCTGTTTTTTGGGTTTGATCGTTTATGGCATTAAAAGTTATAGATGCTTCCACATCTTCGAACGGGAGTAAAGAAAAGGCTGTGCCGTACACGATCCGGTGCTTAATATTGGCCTTTTTCTCACTTGACGAGTCCACATTGGTTCCTCCAAATAAGGCACATCTCGGACAGGTTAGACACAGGTTGTCCTTTAAGTAGCAAACCAATTCTCCGCGCCCAGCCGCCTCTCCCGCGGTTCTGAGAATCCTCTCCATTTTCCTTGATTCGACTGCTTTTTGCTTAGTTCCAAGGAAAGCCACTCGCCGGATCTCATCATTTTGGGAGATTGATCGTGGTGTCACCGCTGTGTTTAATTCACGGGTTTCCTCCGTGCGCAAAACAGTATAGTCCATCACTTCTCTAAAGAGAATAATCTGTACTGTTTTAGCGCCAATTATCGGCTGGGGTGTTTCCACCAGGTAATCTTTCAATAATTCAAGGCTCATATTATTTATTCCTCCTCTTCTTCAATGTCCTCTTTACCATAGGTAAGCCAAAACTCGTCAATATCTGCCTTTCGCATTCCCTTACTTTTCTTGTAAGCATCATTTTTTATACTGGGATAAATAGCCCCAAAAGTGGCATTTTTATCCTTCCAAGCTTCCCTGAAAGCATCAACAGATTCATAACGTGATTGAAGGAAATGTTCGAAGTCCTTTCTGATACGCTCCATCCATTCACTAGCTCTCTTTCTGCGACAATAGTAAAGGCCGAATTCCACTTTTTCTAAAACTTTCGCACGTGCGGTAACAGGGACCATATTGATGAGCTCCATTAATTCTTGAATCCCAGTTTCTAAAGCTATGCGTGCCTCAGTAGATACAAATCCTCTTGTGGCTGGATGCATCTCGTGTACCCGTAAAGCATATCCTGCTAGATCATTCACTGACCAAGAACCTGTTAACGATCGTTCCAGGATCTTGGCAACCGGCCCCATCACCGCGTGTTTCGTCCGACCCAGTCGATAAGGTGAAACCTCAAGGTAGCGGTCAAAGGCATCTATCACTTTTTCCATTTGCGGGCGGACAGAGGCTGGGTCAAACCTCCCCTCTTTAGTTATCAACGGTTTTCTCATACAAGCACCTCCTTAATGATTTCCAAATGTGAAAAGTAAACAGGAGAAACATAGCCACTATCACTCTTCATTTCCATACGGCGCAGAATATGGCCTGGAGTAAGACTGGACAGCACCTGGTACAAGTTGGATCTTTCCGGATAGTCAGCAGCATAAGTCACAAGTGCTGCAGCGGCTATCGCCTTGACCCACTTCTGAGCGCTTTCAAGACCCAGCCATTCGCAACCGACAAGATTGCGCAAGGCTGCAACCGGTGGAACTCTCACTATCCCCTCGCCACCGGTAAAACTAAACTCTTCACCATCACGGATCATGGCCACTGCACAATCCAAGGTTATCCCAATCACAAGCATAGAAAACAGTTCCCTGATAGCGGCATTCACTTCAGAATCTTTTTCTACAGCAATCGGGTTTCGGATCGGTACCAGAATAAAGTGAGGAGTTTCGCAGACAAAACGCATTTGCATTGTTAGTTTATATGCTTTTCCTCTAATTTCTTTAAGTGTACCGCTGGAGTCAGGTATCGAAAGGTTTTCCACCGCCAGAAGGAAGTCTTCCTCAGACGTAAAATCTGTATCAAAGTCCTCATTCCATTCGTCAAGCCCTTCTCCAACAGTTTCGTTTAATAACCTTTTCAACTCTCGGCGATATTCCTTTACTTTATCTTCACTTGCCCTGTAAGTAAAAACTTGTACCAATTCTGCTGGTGTATCTGGTATTACAAATTCTGTATCTTTAATAAGTAACTTCCGCGCTATTTCGCCAGACAGACTCAATGAAACTTTTTTTTGTGGGTCAGGATTAGCTTCAGACATAATGACAGATACTTGTTCCCATATTTGTAATGCTTTGTTCCTGAAGACCTCCCCAGAGTGGTATCCTATATTCATACGGGGCATTAGCACCATCATCTGAGCAACTTTTCCTTCTAGAATTTGCTGTTGGAGAAACCTTTCGAATTTGCAGGTATCACAAATAACGATGTATCCTGGGCTACCATGAGACGGAGCTCTGTTGGTATGAGATTCAGGATTATTGAGGAAATCCGCCTTGGCGTTGGTCCCACCTGTAAACGAACGATTACAAACAGGACACAAGTGTAATCCCCCTGCTTTGCGCGCCACAGGTTTAGAACCTTTGTATGCCTCAAGCTGTTCATCCACTAACTGTTTACAATGTATTTGTTCGGCAGGGTAAATCAAGTCTTTTACAAAGCTTTCGGCTATCTTTTCAGCCTCTACCCGTTTGGGGCGATTAACTTCGTCAAGACTGGCAAACCCCTCGTCAGCAATATCTACTAGTGTGTCTATCAAGAGCTCTACCCGCTGGTCATCAGGAAAAAATTCTACCGGGGTATCGTCACCCCCTGATATAAACCGAGAGCACAGGAGTGACCAAAATATATCGACAGCATATGCCATATCCCGATCCGGCGTCAAGGTAGTTGTTTTTTGAAGTAATTCAAAACTCCTAATCCCAAATCTTTGCTCATAAGCATTCTTAACTGTTTCCATAAGAGATTCAAAAATAGCCTTCTGAGCCTTAATAATCTCCTTTTCTTGCCTTTCAATAGCTTTTTCATCCTTTTTACTAATTTCAAACTTCTTGGTAATATCATCCATCACTGATGCAGGCAATATAAACTTCTGATAATCAATAACTTTATTGCTAAAAACTGTCTTAAAAAACTTAAATATTACCATCTCAGGGTGCGCACGGCTAAGACGATCACTTTGATAGTCTAGGTCCAAATTAGTTAAAAGACCTTCTATCCTACTACATTTACGATTATTTTGGCATTGTCTTAGGGTCTGGCAACGACCTTCTTCTCTTTGACATAAAGCCAACAGGTATCGATCCAACGTTTTTTGTCTATCTTCGGTTTTTTTCTTTCGAAAATTCTTAGTGCTTACCCGTCCAGCGGCAACATGAAGGTATTGGCGCATCTCAGGATAATTAAAAAGATCCGGTTTTGGAACCATCGATGCAATTGGGCTTCCCACAACTCTTTGAAAAAAGTCTGATCCCATAGCTCGCCTGACTTCTTGGACCAATCTTCTTAGTATCGTATCTCGATCTGGTTTGACAAGCTTTTCATTCACTCCAGCAACATAAATAGTTCCATTTGTATAATGAATGAGAGGAAGCCAACCCTTCTCAATAAATGTATCACTTGCCGCTCTATGCAGGAGAGTTGTTGAAATACCGCGCAAAGAAACTTGATGATATGTGGTTTTGAGATAAGGACTTAGTATACTCCTCTCCAAAGTAGATAAAGCATCAAACAAACCGTTAGCAGAAGCCAAATTGTCAATAGCGTCAGTTATTTCCGCTAACATCTTCCAACGTTTCAATGTATGACTAGCTATAGTTTGACTAAGAACAGTAGTGGGTGTCCGGGATTCATTCATATGTAAAAGTATGCCAGAAATTGCCTCACTAAAAAGACTCTCACTCCATGCGTACTCACCTATCAACTCAAACACAGCTTTCTTAGCTAGATCAGGAATACAATGACTAACAGCGGGTCCATTACCGTGAATATATAACTGCCAGGAATCCGTCTCCTTTCCTACATCATGGGCAAGCGTTGCAAGCCACAAAACTTTAACTTCTTCATCTGTCAGCCTAAACGTTTCTCTGCTTCGCAAGAATGGAAATAGAGAGATTAGCACATCCAATTGAATAAGAGTGTGCTCAAACAGGGACTGCTCAAATCCTTTCTTTTTGGCCAGCTTGAATTTCCATTTGCGATGGTTCATCCATTGTATCGCTTTATTCCTTGCAAATTCCCACTCCATCAACATTCCTCCAATTTAACATTAGAATATAAGTATCCGAAACAGCTAATCTAAAGCTTAACTTTTTTTTACCTTGGAACTTAATTGGGTCATCTATCTTAAATCTCACAGATAGAATTTGCTCCCTTCCCGCACATAGGTATCGCTGTCTTTATTTATGCAAGCAAAGTAGCATGGGCCAGGACAGCTTGAATATCTTCAAACTGCAGAGACGAGTAATTCTCCAGAATTTCTTTGTAATTCCTACCGTTTGCCAAATTATTAAGGATTACCGGAAACTGGTATTCTATAGTACCCTTACTGTATATTGAAATTTACATGGATTTATTTTTATTCACCAGCCTTTCAAGAAAATCTGATCGAAACAATGTAATATTACTTGATTATTTTTTGATTTAAACATTTGTGACATTATTACCTATGTTCAGTTTAGTAAGGAATTTTATATTGATATATTACCATTCGAGGTAAGATATGTCAAACATTTTTAATTTTATTCCCTTTAGGCTTTTATATTTTTAAAAGTACAAAATAAAAACCATCTCTCAGGAAGTAAGATAAACACAAAACTTAACATTTTTCAGTCCCTTACTCCGAGATGGCTTTGACAGCATTTTAATCTTATAATTCTCCATTGTCAACTCAACCTCGTATTTTAATTAAAATATCTCGCTAAAGCTTCATTTAATTCCACTACAATTCTCTTTCTCAACCCTGCCGGTTCCAACACTTCCACCTGACTTCCCCAGCCCAGGAGCCAGGTCCGGAATTCGGGAGTATCGGGAACCTTAAAAGTGCAGGAGAGTTTTCCGTCTTCCAATTCCTCTAGCTCCTGTGTTTCATGATAGCGTGTCTCGCGGAAAAGACGTGCTGCCGGAGGATAAACCAGTATTTTTGCTTTGATTGCATCTTCGTTTCCCCGGTAAACCTGCCAGCTCGGGCCGAGATACTTGTTTAAATCAAATTCGGGATTACGGTTGAAGCGCGCTCCAACCTTTTTAACAGAGTTAAAGCGGTCAATGCGGAAACTGCGCATGTTATTATGTTTGTGACAGTAGGCCGCTAAATAAAGGTTACCCTTGTTCCAGTAGAGATCATAGGGATCTATAAGCCTTTCCGTTACTTCATCGCTGGAGAAAGAATCGTAGACAACAATTATTGAGCGGCAGTGGTAGATACATTCAGTTATTTGTTGGATAAGACCCTGCCAGGGCGAATAATCGCGTATTTTTTCACTAAGGTAGGTAAAACGGGGCTCCAGGCGGTAAAAAGCACGTTTGTCCTCGATTGAACAGATTGCCGCTTTTACTTTAAGCAGAGCCGTTCCCAGGTCATCACAAAGAGGAAGCCCCTCCTGAGAAAGCAAGGACTGCCCCGCAGCAACAATGGCCAGCGCTTCTGCAGCAGTAAAAGTAAGTGGTGTAAGGTAATGCCTCTGTAAACCGGATTCCGCATCTTTAAAATTATGTAAAGGAAAGCCCAGGCGCTTAATATCATTCAGGTAGCGGTAAACAGAACGTTCTGAAACCTGCAGCCGGTCGGCAAGGTCGGAGGCAGAAGCTGCAGGATTTTGGGATAAAGCAAGAATCACTTTAATAATGCGCTCTGTTTTGTTCATAAGGTAAATCACCAGTACTTTTGATAATAAATACTATAACACAATAAAACAAAAAAATGCAAAAATTGTCTGTCAGTTTCTGTCATTGAACGTCTATTCGGTACTTACCAAGCCCGAAAACTGTATTCTTCCCCACATGGACCTGTTCGCCCAGGATGAGCCAGGGTAAAAACTCGCTCAGGTTTCCTTCATAAGTTACAGTACCGACCAGCCCACCCATATTCATGCGCTGCTGCTGTCGCTGGGAGTATCGTTCCCAATCATGCCAGGAGGTGGAGTTTTCTAGAAGGGAGATTGCACAGGCACGTTCGGATAAACCGGCGTAATCAGCCAAAAGTTTTTCTCCGTGGTGAAAATAAGCTAAAGAAGACAAACGGCGCATAATCTGGCGAAAAAGAATGTGAAACTCGGGACGCCTAACAATTATGCCGCCATCTTTCAATCTGACCGGCGTTTCAAATATAATCCTGATCTTTTTTATATTTGCAGGTAAATTTTCCATAAGCTGCGAGGCTGAATAAGCAAGATCAAGGTTCTGAACCGTATTTGTCCGGGAAGAATAGATGGATTGAGCCTCATTAAAGCCAATGGCCGTTATATCATCTAAGATAAAGGAACGGCGGTCGCGGCCGATGCCGGCTTCACCCATTTCCCGAAACACTACAATAAAATAAGGCAGGTACTGGATAGCACGGCCGATGAGCACAAGGTGGAAGATTAAGCTTTCACCGGAAGCATAGGAGGTTTTCGTTTCTAAAGGCGGCTCCAGGACAAAGGGACGGGGGATGCTCTCATATTTGCTTAAAGCCTGTGTATCCGGGGGGGGTGAGGTCTCAAAAATATAGGCATAAGGGCACTGTTCTTTTAATAAGCAGCCCCCGCATTCTGCCTGTCGTACGGAACAGGTAATACGGCGGAATACCTGCCCGAAGCCTCCACGAAAGGTAGAGCCTTTGTAGGGTGGAAGGGATAAGCCGAATTTTCCTGCGGTAATGGTTACCTGGTATCGTGCCAGTTGAAAATTCTCAAACATAACATAACCTCTCTTAATATCACAGTAATTCGCTATGCTTCCTAAAATTTCCTTGGAACTTTTGCCGTATTCTAAAAAATTTTTTTCAAAATATCATAAATTTGGCCAAATTTAAAAAGGTTTTATTCTTTCTATACCGAACATAATATAGATAAGAACTAGAATGTTACCAGGGGGTAACTACCTTGAAAGAGGTTAAATTGGATTTAATCAATTTAATATTGGTTGCTGTATTGTTAATTATAAATTTACAGAATAATATGCCAATAAGAGTGCAAAATTATTATAATCCTTTAATTAAACAGGGAAACAATATCACGCTTTTTCAAAAGGAAAATAATATCCAGGAAATCCGCCAATTTTCGCCCATTTTAAATGACTATCCGGAATTTGTCAGCCCGGTTAACCCGGGGAGAAGATTTTTGGGAAACCCGCTGGTCTCGGACAATAACGCTACGCTTGCCGTAAAAGCCTGGTATTTCTCTTATCATGCCGGGGGAGTAGTGGAAGCAACAAATTTGTTAAACAAAGATAAAACCGCCATTATCATGGTGTACCCGCACAGCACTAACAACTGGGACAGTGGTTTTTTTTTCGGAACACAAGAAAAGAACGATATATACATTGAACATGCCAAAACAGTCCTGAAACCTTTTTTAGACCATTTTAACAGCAAGGTTAGACTGGTCGGGTACTCGCTGCCTGACGGGCTGATGATGATAGAAACAGCCGAAACCGCTAACAATAAAATTAATTTATATAATATCCGGGATTACCATAAATTTAAAAGATACCTCCAGCTTGAAGGTATAGAACATGTTTTGTTATGCGGTTATGCTACGGATATATGCCTGAAGGAAACAATGGCCGGCTATGCCAATTTAAGAAAAGACTTCAACGTCTTTATCGTCGGTGATGCCACCCTGGCAACCTTCCCGGCCTCAGAAAGTCCCGCCGGCCCGACAGGCATGGCGCTGGCAAACGCCTCGCTGGAAAATCTCATCACACAGGTTTCGTGGATACAGGAAATAGAATAACAAAAAAGCGGCAACGATCGGGTCTTATAAACCTCAATGTTACCGCTTTTCTTATGGTGGGCGAAACAGGATTTGAACCTGTGACCCCCTGCTTGTAAGGCAGGTGCTCCCCCGCTGAGCTATTCGCCCATGGTGACCCCTAGGGGATTTGAACCCCTGCTGCCAGCTTGAAAGGCTGGTGTCCTCACCGATTAGACGAAGGGGCCGGAAGGACATAAATGGTGGGCCCACTAGGACTCGAACCTAGAACCGACCGGTTATGAGCCGGTAGCTCTGCCATTGAGCTATGGGCCCAGATAAAATGGCTCCCCAGGCAGGATTCGAACCTGCAACCTACCGGTTAACAGCCGGTTGCTCTACCGTTGAGCTACTGAGGAACGCCCTAAACGACAATTATTATTATAACGGATTAGACACTTACAGTCAAGTACCTGGTAATTGTAATTTTTTGTTCCCGTTTTTAGCTTCTACCTTTACTCTAAATAATCTTTCAGGCGCTTGCTGCGCATGGGATGCCTGAGTTTGCGCAGCGCCTTGGCTTCTATCTGCCTGATGCGCTCCCTGGTTACACCGAAAACCTGGCCCACTTCCTCCAGGGTACGGGTGCGGCCATCGTCAAGACCGAAACGCAGGCGCAGGACCTTCTGCTCCCGGGGTGTAAGGGTATCCAGAACATCCTCCAGCTGCTCCCTGAGGAGCTCGAAGGCGGCAGCATCAGCAGGCGCCTGGACTTCCTGATCTTCGATGAAATCCCCCAGGTGGCTGTCGTCTTCCTCGCCGATGGGCGTTTCCAGCGATACGGGTTCCTGGGCTATTTTAAGGATTTCCCTCACTCTTTCCACGCTGATATCCATTTCATGGGCAATCTCTTCCGGGGATGGTTCCCGCCCCAGTTCCTGGACAAGCTGCCGGGAAACCCTGATCAGCTTGTTGATCGTTTCTACCATATGCACAGGGATACGGATAGTACGGGCCTGATCAGCAATAGCCCTGGTAATGGCCTGCCTTATCCACCAGGTAGCATAAGTGCTGAACTTGTAGCCCTTGCGGTAATCAAATTTTTCCACGGCTTTAATAAGCCCCAGGTTGCCTTCCTGAATAAGATCAAGGAAAAGCATACCCCTTCCCACGTACTTTTTAGCAATACTTACTACCAGGCGCAGGTTGGCTTCGGCCAGGCGTCTTTTGGCATCCTCCTCGCCTTTTTCCATTCTCCGGGCCAGGTTAGTCTCCTCTTCAGAGTTCAGAAGAGGGATTTTCCCTATTTCCTTAAGGTACATCCGTACCGGATCATTTATGGTTACACCCTCAGGAACAAGGATATCTATATCTCCGCCTTTTAATGTTTCTTCTTCTATTATGTCAACATCAGGTACATCAGATAACTCATCAATAACCTCAATGCCCTGGCGGGAAAGTTCCTCGTAAAATTCATCGATAACTTCGGTGATGAGGTTGAAATCCTGCAACGCATCAATAATTTCCTTATAAGTAAGGTTACCCTTTTTTTTACCCTTCTCAAACAAGGAATGCTGGATTTCCTGAAGAGATATTTTCTTCTCCACTTCTTTAGACATCAAAATCCTCTCCTTCTCCGGAGTGATAAAGCTCCTCTTCCCACTTCTTTAAATCACGGATGCGCTGCAGTTTCGCACTGATTTCTTCTCTGTTAACTGTATTTTGCAAAGACTTTATCAACCTTTCTCTTTCATCAGTCCAGCACAGGGTTTTAATCTTTCTGGCACAGTCCCTGAATATTTTTTCCATTTTGTCTTCTTCGTTCAGATTCTCCGCAAGGACCATCTTTATTATCAATTTATGCATTTCCTGTTCAGAAAAGTAACTAAGTACCGCTGCTGTATTAATTTCTTTCCCCTGCTGATCCATCTCATATAAAACCCGGGCAATTTCCCTGTGAGGACCCTCTAGAAAACTATCAGCATTTATGTTTAGCTTCTTTAGCTCCTTCAGGTACCGGGAAGATTTAAAAATACAGGTAAAAAGCTCTCTTTCCACCAATTCCTTCAGCGAAACACTTTTAGGCGCTGCTTCTTTTACTACTGCTTTTTTTCCCACAGCCGGAAAACTTCGTATGATATTCTCCAAATCTCCTCGTAATACCTCTAGCGAAACATCAATTTCTCCTGCTATTTTTTTCAGGTATTCTTCCCGTTCCAGGGTCTCCTGGATTTCCCCCAGAACTTTGCGCGCTTCTTTCCAGTAATTGACACGGCCTTCTTCTTTCTTCAGGTCATGTCTCTTTTTAATGGTAAACAGGCGGTAGTCCACAAGTGACCTGGCCTGCTGTAAGATTTCCTGGTGAAAAACCTTTCCCCCGTGCTCCTTTACAAAATCAGCGGGATCCCAACCCTGGGGAAGCTGTGCCACTTCGACCATGCAGCCCTCATTTTTCAGAAGTTCCAACCCCCGCAAAGCGGCAATTTCCCCTCCGGTATCAGCGTCAAAAACCAGGACAACTTTATTTAAACGCCCTCTTAAAAGAGAGAGCTGTTTCTCCGTCAGTGCTGTACCCATAGGCGCTACTGTTTCTTTGATGCCGTGCTGGTGAAGCAGGATTACATCCATATATCCTTCAACCAGCAGGGCTTTTTTCTCCCTCCTGATATGCGGCAGGGCCAGGTGAAAAGCGTATAGAGTCCTGCTTTTATTAAATAAAGGAGACTCCGGGGAATTAAGATACTTGGGCTCCCCCTGTCCCCAAATACGGCCTCCGAAAGCGGCAACACGCCCCTGGCTGTCCCAGATAGGAAAGATTAAGCGTTCACGAAAATAATCGTAATACCTTCCCAGAGAATTTTTTCCCACTAATCCCCCTTTTACAGCCAGTTCCAGATCAAAGCCCTTTCGCCGAAGTTCGCCTGTCAACCCCTCCCGGTTGTTACCCGTATAACCCACCTGGAAGTCCGTAACGGACTGTTTTGTTAAACCCCGTTTGGACAGGTAATCCAGGACTTCTTTCCCCCGGGGGGTCTTCCATAAAATATTCTGGAAGTACTTTTGGGCCAGGGAGTGCATCTCCCCTAAAACCTCCCGGATTTGCAGCTCCTTCTTTTCAGCAGGAGTGGAAGGGACAGGGTCGATTGTTATTCCCGACCTCTGAGCCAGAAAGCGCACAGCATCGGGGAAACTGCAGTCTTCCATCTGCATGACAAAACTGAAAAGATTACCTCCGGTCTGACACCCAAAACAGTAAAAGATCTGTTTTTCCGGAGACACGGTAAAAGATGGCGATTTCTCGGAATGAAAGGGACAGAAACCCACAAAATTTTTTCCTGCCTTTTTGAGGTCGATATAAGAGGATACCACTTCGACGATGTCAAAACGGTTACGGACCTCTTCTATCACCTCATCAGGAATATAGGCCATCTTTTTTGCCTCCGGACTTTTTCAGGGTTATCAAAAAACCTCATCCCGGAGAGAGACGAGGTCTAGCGTCCAAGTTCGTTAATTATTTTTACTTGAACTTATTCGACATGTCCTCGTCACGAAACCCCCTTCTCTTCTCCCTAAGAGGAGTTAAGGCTATGAAATTTTGACCAGCAGCCCCGTGTTTAATAAAAAACTGTAAACTTAGTTATTATATTCTATAACCCTTGAACATATTCCTGCTATTTTTTCAAAAAAATATAGGCCCCGGTCATAATCTAGTAATAGTATATACTAAATCTTATTTTCTATTCCCAGGAAGCCATTTTAAGTTAACTTTTCCAGGGCATGGGAACAAATAGTTCCTGGAAAATGGAAATGATCTAGCGATCCGTCATACCGGCAATATAGTCACAAACAGAACGTTGGATTCCATATCTTTCAACAGCAGCAACTCCTCAAGCTCTTCCAGTTCCTTTCTAAAATGCAATTTACTCCAACCTTCCTACCGGTTTTTTCGTAAGGAGGCGGTTGCCTGGCAGACCTCGACCATTCTTTTTCCCATTAAAGCAGCTCTCTTCCGGGCATTACTATCGTCTTCCGCGGGTTGAAAGGCACAAGCTCCATGGTGGCCCGGGCTTTTTTCATGGCTGTCTCCGATCAGAATCATCCCCTGGATAAGCATCATGCTGTGCATGGCCCGCAAGGTTGTCTCCTGCCCGCCAAAACGTGACGCTCCCGAAGTTAAACCACCCCCCACGGTATTAAAAAGCTTTTTGTCCCTTCTCAAACGGCGTGTTTTATCCCAGAAACTTTTAAGCTGTGCGGAAACATTCCCGAAGTAGACCGGGCTGGCCACCAGCAAACCGTCGGCTGCGGCCAATCTTTCCAAAACATTTTCCAGTTCCGTACCCTCGTAGCACGCACCTCGACACGGCGTTTCGCAGGCGATACAAAAAGGCCTCTTGTCTTTATCCAAAATCTCCTGCACAAAAACAGTTTCCGTTTCAGCCCCCAGTTCGGCGGCGGATTTTAAGGCATAATCCAGCAAAAATGCCGTATTTCCCTGCCGGTTAGGGCTGCCGTTTAATCCGATAATCAACATTTTTCTTTCCCTCCTAAATTCCCTTAAATTTCCCTTGTATTCATACAGTTGTTTATGAGAAAATATTAAAGTGGTAAAATAAACCCGTAATTACGGCAAAGGAGGACTGCTTCATGACAGGGTCCAGGAAAAGTAAAAGCATGACAATTGTAACGCTAGTCCTTTTGCTCTGCAGTTCCTTTATGTTTATTCCGGAGAAGATCCATGCCCGGGAGGTGTCTATCCCTGATATAAGTTCACATGCCGCAGTATTAATGGAGTTTTCCCGGGGGGAGATCATTTTTTCCAAAAACGGCAGTGAAATCTTACATCCCGCCAGCCTGACCAAAATTATGACCCTGGCGCTGGCCTATGAAGCCCTGCAAAAAGGGAGGGTCACCTGGGAAGATGAAGTTCTCATCAGCCAGAAAGCCTGGGAAACAGGGGGCTCACAGATGTTCCTGGAAATCGGCCAGGTTGTGCCCTTTGGCGAACTGGTAACGGGAATTGCCACTATTTCTGCCAACGATGCCTGTGTAGCCGTCGGCGAGCACATTTACGGCTCCGAAGCCCTCTTTGTTCAGGAAATGAATAAAAAAGCCGGCGAACTGGGCCTTAAAAATACGCTTTTCCAAAATTCTTCAGGATTGCCGCACTCCCAGCATTATTCCAGTGCCGAAGATCTGGCTGTCCTTTCCCATTACCTTATCAGCAATTTTCCGGAATACCTGAAATTACACTCTCAAACGGAATTTAATTTTAACGACATTAAGCAGTACAACCGCAATCCTCTTCTGGGCCGTTACAGTGGGGCGGACGGGTTAAAAACAGGGCACACCTCCGAAGCAGGACACTGCCTCGTAGGAACCGCCAGCCAGAAGGGCCTGCGCTTTATCACCGTGGTCATGAAAGCCTCCAGCTCCGCGGAAAGGCTCAAAGACAGCGAAAACATGCTTAACTACGCTTTCCGCAACTTTGTCCTGCACAGGGTACTTCCCGGAGGCGAAGTTCTCTCTATCGCCAGGGTTACTGGCGGGGAGCAGCGTACTATTGATTTACAACTGGAACAACCGCTGGAAATAGCCATCCCCTTCAACCGCCAGGAAGAGCTGCAGACGCGTTTTAATGTTCCCCAGAGCGTTCCTGCTCCCATCGTCAAGGGAGACCCCGTGGGAAGCGTGGAAGTCCTCCTTGATGACAGTGTGGTGGCGGAAAGGCCCCTGATTTCAGCAGGGGATGTAAATAAGGGCGGGGCGTTCTCTCTTTTCTTCCGTTCCATCGGTGAGGTCCTGGCCGGCCTGTGGCAGAAGATTGTAAAAACGATCAGCAACCTGGCTGGTTAAAAGCCGCTTTTGAACTCGCTTCACTCAATGATCATCTTAACCACCACGACCCTGCAGGTCACAACAACGGATGAAAATGACCGGGTTTAGATCCCACCGTTGTTCCATAGACTTAAGCGTTTTGCTGTTGGCGGAGTGACTTGTGCAGCGAGGAAACAAGTTCACTACGAAACGAGAGCTGGAGACGACCCAGCTGACACGATGTCAGCTGCCGGTGATGACGACTAAGGTCTGGGGACACACCTCTTGCAGAGGAATGTCCCCATGGTATGCATATTTACGTCCACGGCACTTCAGACCACAATAGTATATAAAAATG
>QZJM01000011.1 GCA_003605065.1 Dethiobacter sp.
GAGCTTGTTATGGCCCGTTTACGTTCCTTCTTCAGGCCGGAGTTTTTAAACAGGGTAGACGATATCGTAGTCTTCCATCCCCTTGGTAAAGAAGATCTGAAAAGAATCGTCAAAATCCAGGCCAGCCGCCTCCTCAAACGCCTGCAGGAGCAGAATATCGTCCTGGAGCTAACCCCGGAGTCCGAGGAATACCTTGCGTACGCCGGTTACGATCCTGTTTATGGTGCCAGGCCCCTTAAAAGAGCCATGCAAAAGGAACTTGAAACCCCCCTGGCGCGCTGCCTTCTGGAGGGAAGATTCAAGCAGGGAGATAAGATAACCGTTATCAAGGAAGGCAACAACCTGGCCTTTAAATAAAGCAGCTTAGAAACTTAGAAACGAGATCCTTTAAATGGGCAAATGCCGCTGTTAGTAGTGGTGTCAGGTCTTGAATATTGAATAAAGCCTAGTGGTGTCAGGTCTTGAATATTGAATATAATACCCAATATATTCCATACAAATTCAAATTTCAAGACCTGACACCAACCTCTCCCCAACCTCTCCCCTGTTTGCGGCAACTTTTGCCCATACCTATCATAAGCCAATACCATATACTCCGAACTGCAGGTAAAACAAAAATACCAGGGCCACAACAAGGATAAACATCATCAGGATCACATCAAAGTCGATATTGGCCAGATTGATGGCCCGGAAAAGATCCGATTTTCCCGGACGGTAATCCAGCCTTTGCAGCAGTTGGAAACTGTTGCGAAAAACGCTGTTAAAGGAACTGGCAAAAAATCCGACAAAAACTCCCGTCATTCTGGTAAGGCTGTTCCAGAAAGAAACAAGCCCTTTGCCAAGCTGGGTTGCTAAAAATTCCTGCCCCAGCCAGTAGGGGATACTTGTTTTAAAAAGACCCGTCTTCACCCCGATGGCAAAGGCCAGAGCACCAAGCCCCAGAACGATTATGGAGGAAGAAATATCTTTTAAGTTAAAGAATTGGATCCCCACGATGTGGTGTTCAATAAAATGAGGATCAAAGACAAAGTAACTTAAAGAAGGAACAATTAACTTATCCAGTAAATAATTTGGGTTGAACCCGATAAAAATGATGGTCAGAGCCAGCATCGCCATACCAATTTTCATGGGACGGGGCTCTCCCTTTAAATTCTCAATTTTTTCCCTGGTTTCCTCAGGAGGCTTGCGCAAAAAAGTAAGGTATATAAATTTAAGGTAATAGAGAACAGTGCCTGCCGCCGTAATCATAAAAATCCGCTCTGCTTCCAGGAGGGATGCGGCATGGTAATGCTCATAAGCTTCCGCCAGGGCGTGATGCAGGAGGGTTTTACTGGTATAACCGTTAAAAAAGGGAACACCGGCAATTCCCAGGGAGGCGATAATAACCACCAGGGTGGTAAAAGGCAGCTTCTTCCACAACCCTCCCAGGTTATACATATTCAAATCCCCCAGCTTATAAGCAATAACACCGGCTGCCAAAAAGAGAGAAGACTTAAATACAGCATGGTTAATGATATGATAAGATGCTCCGGCCATCCCCATAGCGCCTTCATATTTAAGGTAGCCGGCCACTCCTATACCCACAAGGATAAAACCCATCTGGCTGATACTGCTGCAGGCGAGCATCTTTTTAATATTGTCCTGGATGATGGCCAGGATCACGCCGAGAAACATGGTACAGATACCCACCCAGATAATAACATAGCCCATATTGGATACCATCTGCCAGAATTCTTTAAACTGCCCGGCCATGGTTGTAGCTGCCTCGGCATCAACAGCGGGAACAAGAAGAACGTTAATTACCCTGATGATACCATAAGCTCCCGTCTTAATCATAATTCCGGAGAGCAGAGCACTGGCCGGAGCAGGAGCAACGGGGTGAGCCCGGGGCAGCCAGATATGCAAAGGAGCCATACCGGCTTTAATGCCAAAGCCCACGATCATTAATATGGCTGCCAGGGGGATAGCTATATCCATACTTTTAACAACAACAGTACCCGGTAGAATAGCCAGGGTACCGTTACGGTAATAGAGGAGAGCCAGCCCTGACAGGATGCTCATTCCGCCGGCCACACCCAGGTAGAGGTAAAGATCTCCGGCGTTATAGGCTTCATCTGTCTGGGTATGCACAACCAGCACATAAGAAGACAGGGACATTATCTCAAAAAACAACAGCAGGCTTAAAAAGTCGCCGGCAAGGGGGACACCTACGGTTCCTGACAGCGTTAACAGAAATAAGGTATAAAAACGTCCCCTGTTTTCTTCATGTTCCATATAGGAAAAAGCAAAGATAGTTGCAGCCAGCCAGACAAAACTGGAAATAAGAGCAACAATGAGACTGAAACCATCAACACGAAACGTTAAATTCAAAGGAGAAACGACATTGAAAAGTTCAAAGGTTATAATATGGCCTCTCAGCACCACGGCGGGATACATGCAGATAACAGTGACCAGAGTAGCCAACGTTGCACAAAATACAAAAAAGTTACGCCACCAAGTAGAATAAAAGGATACCATTGCTACTGCTACTGCAGCAAGTGCTGGGATCAAAACAGCTAACAATGGCAGAATGGAAACACCCGAAACCTGGGGCATAAACCTTCACCTACCCCCTATGATCTAATTATTAGAAACACTTGAATCCTATCCTATCTTTAAAAAACGTATTTAACGACACTCTGTACAAAAGGAACAGTTAACTCCAGTTTCATCCCCACTACCAGGCAGGTAACAGCCAGGACCACAATGGGCAGGAGCATGGTCAGGGGAGCTTCCAGTCCACGTACGGGTTTGAATTCTCCTTTTCTGAAAAAGGCTGCCGTTACTATGGGCAGGAAATAAGCGGCATTTAAGAGCGCACTGGTGATCAAAATAATTACAAATATAGGCATACCCGTTTCCAAACTCGCTCCCATCAGGTACCATTTGGAAATAAAGCCGTTGACAGGCAGTATTCCGATCATCCCCACACTGCCGACCGTAAAAGCCAGCATGGTGAGGGGCATGCGTTTCCCCAAGCCATTGAGCTCGCTGATTTTTTTCTTGCCTGTTACCGTAATAATGGCCCCCGCACAGAAAAAAAGCGTTATTTTGAGCAGAGCATGGTTAATAATATGGAGCAATCCCCCGCTGAGCCCCAGCGGAGTCAGCAGAGCGGCTCCCAGGGTAATATAACCCAACTGTCCGATAGTGGAATAGGCCAGTCTCCTTTTAAGAACATCCTGCCGCATGGCAATGATCGAAGCCAGGATAATTGTAAAAGAAATAAGAACAGCCACGACAATACCCAGATTTAACTCTAGAAGCGCCGTGGAGCCATAAATGGAATACATCACCCTTAAAATACCGAAAACACCGGACTTGACTACGGCCACAGCATGCAGCAGGGCGCTGACAGGTGTAGGTGCAGCCATGGCGGCAGGAAGCCACGAATGTAATGGCATAATACCCGCCTTTACACCAAAACCCAGGATATAAGTAATAAAAACAATGCGCAGCACAAGAGGCATCGTTTTTACCACTTCTCCCATTATGCCTCCCTGGGTAAAGGTGAGATTCTCAACCAGCCCATAAGTGATCAGCAGGGAAAAAAGAACTAGGCCGGCACCGGCAAAGCTGTAGATTATATAGCGTACCCCAGCCTTTTGGGCCTCTTCGTTCCCCTCATGTATTACCAGGGGATAAGTGGCCAGCGTTAACATTTCGTAAAAGAGATAAAGAGTAAAAAGGTTTGCCGCAAAGGCTATTCCCATCGTTACTCCCAGGGAAATAAGGTAGAAAATATAGTAGCGTTTCCTGTTGTGCTCATGCGCCATATAACCAATGGAATAAAGAACAGAAAAAACCCATAACATTGAAGCTGCACCACCGAAGAGCGCTCCCAGGGGGTCAACCTTGAAAGAGAACTCCAGACCGGGCAGTATTCTTAACAGTGTATAGGTAACTAAATTACCTTCCACAACCAGCTTGATGATGGAAATAACTACGGCTGCGGTTATTAAACTGGTGAGAAGGGCCAGAGGATTACGGATACGATCAGCTTTTTCCGCAAAAAAAATCAATAATAACGCCCCGATTATTGGAATCACAACAGCGTACAAAGGTAGATTAGTAACAATCTCCATACGGCAACACCCCCTTCTTCCGGGTACTGCTTCATTTTGGTAGAAATTTTTCTTTCTGCTAAATTACTTAATTTATAGGAAAAAACAAATTTAATTTATAAAGAAAACAATTACTGCTTTTCTTTTTGTTATTTCTGCACCCCCCACAGCACCATAATAGCCATAACACCAGTAAAAATAACAGTGGTTTCCAGCAAGGTGTCATAACCGCGGTAATCCAGAACAATATTAGTTACATAATTATAGCCACCGCTTTCCTTGATGCCCATATCAATATAACGGCGCATCACATAATTATTGGAGGGATTTGTTACCTCCCCGTAGATTGGCATTTCCATTACAGTCATCAAGAGAACCAGGGCTACCATAGCTACAAGAAGAATGATCAGGCCCATATAAATTATTTCGCGCCAGTTAACGGTCATTTTGGTCTCCTCCCCACTTTTGTTACCACGGTAATCATTAAAATTGTTGTCCCTACTCCTACGGCAGCTTCAGTAATGGCTATATCCGGTGCGTTAAGCTGCTGCCAGACAAGGGACATAACCGTGCTGTAACCTCCAAAAATGATTACAACGTAAAGCAGATCCTCAAAAATAAACACGGAGAGCGCAGCAGCGACCAAAAGAACTAGAAAGAGGACAAAAATATACTCTGGAAAGACTCCCGCCATTTATCTACTCACCTTCCCCCTTTAAAAACTCCCCTTCTTCCTCTTCATAATAAGTGCTCACTACGAAGCTACCTTCTGTCAGGGAAGTGCCCCGCACATAAGCCGTTTTTGTAATAAGATGGGTCATAACAGGGTTAATGGCAAAAGTTAAAAACAGCATCAGAAAAAGCTTGATAACATTAGTCATCCCGGGGACTAACAGAATCATGGCCGAAATGACAAGGCCGGTACCCAGGGTATCACATTTGCCCAGAGCATGAAGACGATTGTAAATATCGGGCAGTCGTATCAGGCCTATAACGCCAACGGAAAGGAAAAATAAGCCGCCGAACAATAAAATTACGGCTAGAATCTCCTTAAAAATGACCATCTTTATTGCCTGCTCTGCCAGAAAAGCAGCCTGCCTGTCTGGAAAAGCAAAGCAGCCACCTCCTTTTCTGAAGCACTTCTTGTACTAAAACTATAACAACCGTCCTTCCCTTAAGAACTTCAAAATACAAAGGGTCGCGATAAAAGCAGCCAGGATAAAGACAAGGGATACGTCGATATAATAGTACGCAGCGGTTTGATGGGCAAAAACAATGATATAAAGTACAACCATGGTCATAATCATGTTCATGGCCACTATTCTGTCCATGGCCGTAGGACCCTTAAAAGCCCTGTAGATTGAAGCAATTCCTAAAATCCCCAGGCCGACAACGAAAATTTTCATGGCAATTTCTATCATTTTATTAAGCACTCTCCTCCAAATCTTTCATAATATCATACATGTACCAACTGCGAACCCCGAAGGCATGGTCCTTGGTCATACCATGGACAAGAAGGCGATCGCCCTCTAAATCTACCGTAATTGTCCCTGGCGTTATCGTAATAGAATTGGCATATAAAACCCGGGACAGGTCTTTTTTAAGCGTTACCTTTAACACAATTAATCCCGGTGAAATAGGCATTTTAGGACTTAGAACAATAGCGGCCACCACAAAATTGGCTTTAACGATCTCTACGAACAGAAAAATAAGATAGCGAAAGGATATCTTTAACTGGCGCCAGTTAACTATGGTCTTACCATGCTCATCAATAGTCAACTGGTCCCAGAACAGGGTTAAAGAAATACTCAGCAGAATTCCCGTGAAGATATGCTGCCAATCAAGGCTGGCGGAAATAAGGAACCAAAAAATCAACAATAATACCGCAATAAGCATCGATCCCGGCAAATCTCTTTTAAGGCGTTTCCATAAAGGATAAATACGCATTTAAACAACCCCTTTTATTCCTTAGAATACAAACCTGGTGACAGCTTTTTCCAAAAAGGACAATGGACCACCAGGAAAAATTCCCATATAAATAATACCGAGAGCCATAATGACAATAGGTATCAGCATGGTCAGGGGAACAAGATCCATTTTCAATTTAACATCATGCCCGGAGGTAAAATAAGCCTGCCAGATAATAGGGAAATAATAGGCAGCATTCAATAACCCGCTTATAACAATAAGGATGATAAAATAAGGGTTATTGGCCTCCAGGCTTCCCATGGCCAGGGCATATTTAGTAATAAACCCTCCGAAAAGAGGTATTCCTACCATAGATAACGACGCTATGGTAAAAGCTGCCATGGTAACAGGCATCTGGTAACCCAGGCCGGAAAAATGTGTAACCTTCTTCCTGCCGGTCTGGTAGTAAATGGCCCCGGCGGATAAAAAGAGGCACGTCTTCATGAAAGCATGAATGATGATATGCAGAAGGGCAGCGGTAATTCCCCAGACCGTCCCTAATCCAAAACCCAAAAAAATGTAACCGATCTGGGCTACCGTAGAATAGGCGAGACGCCGCTTTAGCTCCAACTGGACGAAAGCAAAAAAGGAACCACCTATAATGGCCAGGGTAGCCAGGAAGAGAATAAGGTAACGCATGTAGGTTTCGTGAAAAACTTCAAAACCAAAAACCATGAAATAAATTCGCAACATGGAAACAATATAAACTTTGACCACCAGTCCGGAAAGAATGGCGCTGGAGGAAGAGGGAGCCGAAGAATGAGCATCCGGCAGCCAGATGTGCAAGGGAAAGAGAGCCGCTTTAACGCCCAGCCCTACGGTAATAAAACTCATTGTAGCCCAAAGCAGGAACGGGTATTGCTCCCTGACCCTGGCCAACTCTGTGGCCACATAAGGAATATTAAGGTTTCCGGTAATCTGGTATAAAAAGCCAATACCGAAGAGGAAAAAACCTGCCCCGAGACTGGAAAGCATTAGGTAACGCAGGGTTGCCTCCGTAGAAAGTTTTTCCCCTTTAGCCACCACCAGGGCACAGGCTCCGATACCTGTAACCTCCACCATAACGTACATATTAAAAAGGTCATTGGTAACCACCATGCCCATCATGGCGGTAAGAGTTAAAAGAAGAAGCGTATAATACCATCCTGTTGCCAGGGGGGGAATTTCCTTGGGGAGGGCTTTAATGCTGAATATGGTAATAAGCAGGAAACACCCCGTTAAAAGCAGCAGCATCATAACCGCCAGTTCGTCGATAAATATCTCAATTCCCCAGGGAGGAAGCCAATCCGAGACATGGTAATGAATAGTTTCTCCTCCCATAACCCGAAAAGCCAGGAGGCAGCTGACAGCAAAAGAAAAGGCAATACTGCCGATTGCCAGGTAAGGGCAGACCTCCCTTTTCCAGCGGGCAAAGATAGCCATGACAAAAGCCGGGAGCAGCGAAAGAATAATAAGTAAAAATGGCATAGTTTTCCATAAATGCATCTGCCGGTCACCTCATTCGCATAATATCTGGTGCATTAACTGTCCCATAATAATTATAAAGCTTGACAATAACAGCCAGCGCAAAAGCTGTTACACTAAAGCTGACGACAATACCCGTAAGAATAAGAGCGGAAGGCAGAGGATTAATGTAAAGAACCCCCTCCGGCAGGTTCGGATCGTAAATCGGTGCTACACCACCGTTTATATTGCCTACGGCAATATAAAAGAGGAAAATACCGGTCTGCATGATGTTAATACCGATAACCTTTTTAATTAAATTATGCTGCGTCAAAATGCATAAGCATCCCAGGCAAAATAAGATAACAGCAATAACATAAGGGTAGTTTGCTAACAGCAGGGAAACCTTCACAACTATTCCTCCTCCACCAACAGATAAAAGATATTTAATATGGCGCTGGCAACCAGCAGCCCAATGGCAAAATTAACCACACTGATGATCCCTACGCTGAATAGTGTGCCGGGCATACCCACTGGTCCATGCTCATGAGGAAGCAGGAATTTAACGCCTTCCAGAATGGCCCCGAAACCGATAAGCACAATACCTGCATCCATGGGTAAAGTTCTAAGCTTGGCTTTCCACTGCAGGCCGAAAATTAAAAAATAGAGAAGCATGCCCATCCCCAGAATCATTCCCCCGGCAAAGCCTCCGCCCGGGGAAAGATGACCATGCAGCACAATATAAAAACCGTACATTAATATAAAAAGCAAGATATAACGAAAGACAATCCTGGTAATATAGTCATCCACCGGCACCACCCCTTAAAATTGTTAAATATTTCACAATCCATAAAAATTTATATTATTTAAGATAATTCCCATAATCCTCTCTTATTCGCCTTTTTTTACAGCTTTTTAAGGTTCTTTTAAAAGATTCGCCCTCTTAAACCCAATTCCTGCTAGTACCAAAATAAAATACCCCTGGGAAGGGTTAATTTTTTTCCCGGGAGATATTTTTCTTGTAAATAATTCTCAGGCCTTCAAGGGTCAGGAAATGATTAACTTTCTCAATGGTTTCAGATTCTTTGGCAATAAGGCCTGCTAACCCCCCGGTAGCTACTACGAAGGGTTTTTTAGGAAATTCCCTGATCATCCGCCTGACAATACCGTCAACTTGTCCCACAAACCCGTATATTATCCCTGACTGCATGCTGGAAACGGTATCTTTTCCAATAACTTTCGGAGGTTTTACCAGTTCAACCCGGGGCAGTTTGGCCGCCTTCTGGAACAGGGCTTCCGTAGAAATACCGATACCGGGAGCAATAGCTCCCCCCAGGTAGTCTCCTTTTTCAGAGATAACACAAAAGGTGGTTGCAGTACCAAAATCCACAATAATCAAAGGCCCGCCATATAATTCTATCGCTGCTACAGAGTTTACAACACGATCGGCACCCAGTTCCCGGGGGTTGTCCATTAAGATATTAAGGCCCGTTTTTATCCCCGGACCTACAATCAGGGGAGAAAGCTGGAAGTATTTTTCAGCCATCTTTTCCAGGGGATAGCGTAACGGCGGGACTACGGAAGAAATAATCATGGCCTTAATGCATTCTGCCTGTAACCCGTTTTGCTGAAAAAGGTTTCGGATTATAACCCCGTATTCATCATCCGTCTGCTCGCGATTGGTGGAAATACGCCAGCACATTTTTAATTCTTCCCCATTATATACCCCCAACATTATATTGGTATTACCAACATCTATTGCCAGGAGCAATCTTACCACCCTTTCATCTTTACATTAAAAAAGCTCGATAACACTACAGCAAGAGATTGCTTGTTTCGCTATCATCGCTACGCTGCGGTGACATTCCATGGGGACATTCCATGGGGACATTCCTCTGTTCCATGGGGACATTCCATGGGGACATTCCTCTGAAGAGGTGTGTCCCCTTACCTTGAAAGAGGTGTGTCCCCTTACCTTGAAAGAGGTGTGTCCCCTTACCTTGAAAGAGGTGTGTCCCCTTACCTCTGAAGAGGTGTGTCCCCTTACCTTGAAAGAGGTGTGTCCCCTTACCTTGAAAGGTGTGTCCCCTTACCTCGGAAGACTTACCTCGGAAGAGGTGTGTCCCCTTACCTTGGAAGAGGTGTGTCCCCTTACCTTTTACAGTTTACTACATTTCTAAAAAACATAAAAGAGAAACCTTAAATTTTTAAAAGCTTTTTATCTGTCTTCCGGAAAATGCAGGAATTAATCGAAAAAAAGCGAAAAAGGTTAAGATAAGTACCTTTACTGGAAAATTCCATAATATTATATATTGGGTGATATAACTTGTGAAAAGTTCCTTTAACCTTAATCCCCTAACTTCTTTTATTTTACTTTTAAGCTTAATTATCTTTTCCAGCCTGGCTGCTTTTTCTATTTCCTTCTCCAACCATATAAATACAGGAATTATCCCCCCCCGTTTTGATTTCAAAGAAGTTTATTACTGCGAACCATGGAGCTTCCAGTTGGATAAATACAGTTTTTATCTTCCACGGGAAAGCATTGTTACCCCTGTTTTCCACAAGGATAATTTTAGGGGTATCATTATTCAAAAAAACAAAGAAGTCCTTACAATAGCAGAAGGGAACTTGAGCTATGATATAACGGCCGGATTTCTGGCCATAAGTCATGAAGCTTTCCTGCAATTAAAGGGAGATATACTTCTTTTACCACTGGAAGACGGCTATTTTAAAAAAAGAATCATGGCCTCCGCCAGGCAGCACATTAAACTGCCGGAAATAACAGGCCTGGGTTTTAAACAGGTTTTCCTTCCGTCTCCGGAATCTTATTATGTCAACTTTGAAAATGACAGTGTTCAGCTGGACTTCATTCCTCCTTACCTGGAAGACAATTATAACTGGCTCCTGCTCTATTTTGGGCTTCTGGTTCTGATCATTATTTTAGTCATCCAAATCCTCACACTGGATTTGCACCCCTCCAGTAAACTACTGCAGTTGTTAACAAACACACCGCCAACCCTGGCGGAACTTCTCATTGTCCTGGGTTTGTTCCCGATAGTCTTTTTTGCGGAAACATTTTCCGGATTAAGGCCTTTTACCGGCCAGATTCATCCTTTATCTTTTGTTTTTTATGCTGCTATGCTGGTCTTGCTTTTCATTTTAACCAGGAAAAAGCTAATTGCCCCTCAAAGGATTATTTTAAATGGCCGGCATCTTGATCGCTGTATAATCCTGGCCCTGGTCGTATTCTTTATTATAACAGCATTTTCTGCCTATAAATTTCCTACGGGGATGCTGCCTGGTTTTACTTATCAGGGACTGACGCTTTATTTTTTACTTTATTTCCTTTATGCCCTGGGGAGAGAGATTTTTTGGAGAGGCTTTCTACAAACCCTCCTGGAGAGGCTCTGGGGAAAATGGGCCGGGCTTATTCTAACACCGCTGCTTTTCTCCCTTATTTTTTTCCTGGCCTTCCTTCTCCAGAACCGGGGTATGGCCCTCAGTCTTTACGATTCACTGGAGCTGTTATTTTTCGTTCCGGCCACATCCCTTATCCTTGGTTACATCTATTATCGAAGCAGGAACATTTTCAGCAGCACACTTCTCCATGCCTTATTGCTTTTCCTGCCGCGGTTTTTAACCTTTTAGAAGAAAAGGGCCTGCACCGCTGTGGTGCAGGCCCTTGTTGTTGCCTACCATATCCTGCCTGAGAGATGCAGGGCTTCCTTACCCTGATTAAAGGCAAAGGCTTTTTCCATAGTACGTCCCAGGGTAAAGAGTAACACGGTATAAGCCGGAATGGAGATGGCATTCTGGATAATGCGCGGTGGAACAGTAACTACCCTGCTTAGTCCAAAAAGGCTTTCTATAAAGTAAGGAACCATAAAGATATCCACGATAATCAATGTAGAGCAGACAGCCAGAAAGAGGGGGAAGATCCCCACTTCTCGCCTTGTCCTGCTGGCCAGAAAAATAATCAGGCTGGGAATAATCCCCCGTAAGGCGGCAGTCAGGGTAAAATGCGGCATATAAGCTCCGATGGGATTGATTAAATAGCCGATCAGGTCACCGATGGCTCCCACCAGCCCTCCGGCCAGGGGTCCCATAAAGATACCGGCAAAAATAACCGGCAGGGAACCAAAACCGATCCGCAGACCCTCAACACCACCAAGGGGTATCCGCACACTTAAAAGTCGCGTGAAAATAATGTTTAACGCGATGAGCAAAGCCATCCTCGTTAACATCTGGGTCGTAATTTTCGCTTTCAAAGAAAACACCTCCTTTCTCTTAAGGATGGGCAGGGCTGCCACATCCAAGAGAAAAAGAGGTGTTTGGGCTCTTGCTCTTGTGTAACAGCGGACGCAGTGTCATGTCGCAGGCACATCTTGACCTGACGCCTTTCGTCTAAGGGCAACTTCCCATCCCTTAGCACTTAACGCATGACACCTACTCTGCCATCAATTTTACATCAATATTATTTTATAACATTCTAATCCTTAGAACAACCCCTTAACTTTGCCTGTCTCCACATCCACGTCAACACGGCGATAAGCGGGGTTGGAGCCCGTACCGGGCATCAGGCTGATAGCTCCGGCCACGGGAACGACAAAACCAGCGCCTTTGTAGGTGAGGATATCACGTACAAACAACTTCCACCCCTTGGGCACACCCTTTAACATGGGGTTATCGGAGAGGCTGAGGTGAGTTTTAACCATACAGACACCCAGCTTCTGGATTTCAGGGTCGGCTTCCATCTTCTTGACTTTTGCCAGAGCATCTGCCGAGTATTCCACACCATCTGCACCGTATACTTCCCGGGCAATCTTATCAATGCGCTGACGCATCGGTTCTTCCAACTCATAGAGGAATTTGAATTCGGATTTTTCTTCGCAGGCCTCGACAACGGCATCGGCCAGTTCCAGGGCGCCTTCACCGCCGAGCTCCCAGTGCCTGGAAAGGGCCACTCTTGCCCCCGCTGCTTCCGCCAGACGGCGCACGGCAGCGATCTCATTGTCTGTGTCCGTATAGAAAGCATTGATGCAGACAACCGGGCTCATTCCCGACTTCCTGATTACCTTGATCAGGTGAATGAGGTTTTCACAGCCTTTTTCAACCCATTCCACATTCTCCTTGGCGTAACCCGGATCCAGGGGCTGCCCGGGAACAGGTATCGGCGCTCCACCGTGGCACTTCAGAGCCCTGATGGTGGCCACCAGAACGGCGCAGTGCGGTTTCAGGCCGGAAATACGGCACTTCAGGTTCCAGAATTTCTCAAAACCGATATCGGCGGCAAAGCCCGATTCCGTTACTACATAGTCTCCCAGCTTCAGGCCGACACGGTCAGCTATAATGGAGTTCTGACCGATGGCAATGTTTGCGAAAGGACCGGCATGGACCAGGCAGGGCTGGCCTTCCAGCGTCTGCATGAGGTTGGGGTTAATGGCCTGGACCATCCAGGCGGTCATAGCGCCATCCACATCCAGATCAGCAGTGGTTACAGGGTTGCCTTTCTTGTCATAGGCCACAACAATCTTACTCATACGTTCCCGCATGTCTTTAAGGTCATTGGAAACAGAGAGGATGGCCATAACCTCGGAAGAAACAGCAATGGCAAAACCGGAATCCATCATGAAACCATCGGCCTTGCCCCCGATGCCGATAACGATATTACGCAGCGCCTGGGCACAGAAGTCCATAATCCACTTCATTTCCACGTTCCTGGGATCAATATTCAGCCTCTTGAGGCCCATCTTACCCAGGAAGGCGTCGCTGTAGTTAAATTCATGCTGCATACGTGAAGTCAGGGCCACCATGGCCAGGTTGTGGGCGTTCATAATCGCGTTGATATCACCGGTAAGGCCCAGGGAAAATTCAGTAAGGGGGATACACTGGGCTAAACCGCCGCCGGCCGCTGAACCCTTGACATTCATGGTTGGCCCGCCCGAAGGCTGCCTGATAGCAGCAACTACATTCTTGCCGCGTTTTCCCATACCCTGAACAAGCCCTACCAGGGAGGTTGACTTGCCTTCTCCCAGGGGAGTGGGTGTAATAGCAGTCACGTCGATGTACTTGCCGTCAGGTTTGTCCTTTAAACGATCCAAAACTTTTTTATAGTCTATCTTGGCCACATAGTGACCGTAGGGAAGAAGCTCTTCCTTTTCCAGTCCCAGTTCTTCTCCGAGTTGATAGACTTTCTTCATTCTCGATTCTGCCTCTTCGGCAATTTCCCAGTCAGCATGTTTTGTTGGGTCGAGTGCCATTTTAAACCTCCTAAAGATTTAAATATTTTTTTGGAAAAAACACTGTTCATTATTTTGGTTAATCCTTTGTGAGCCAGTAACCTCCTACAGCTTTTAGAACTTGTTCACCTGAAATAATGAAAAACTTAGTGAAACCTCTTTTGTTAAGTAAAAAACCTCCGGTTAATTCTGCCTTCTTTACCCCCTTTCCAAGCAATTTTTTCAATATTTTTAAATATAAGGCGCGTTTATCTCAAATTTACTCCTTAGACGTATTCTATATAGAACAATAAATTCCTGCTACGTATAGTTAATATTTTCACTTTTTTAGTATGAAAAGTGCGCAGCGTTTGCTGGTGGCGGAGTTCCGGGTTCAACTAGAGCCAAGTTCTAAGATGGCCGGAAAGTTGCCGTTGTTTTAGGCAAGTTCAACTCATATTGAGGTAACATTCGTCGCTTAAGGAGTCGGCCGACAACTCGCTTTGCTCAGACAGTCGGCCGCCTTAACCTTAAGCTCCTCGCGCTTTTTAATTCCGAACTTTAAAACAACGGTAACATTTCCGCCCACAGCGGGAAGAGCGTACCAGTTTAAGTTTACCGTTTGGCATCCATGCCAGCAGGGTCGTCTCCAGCTCTCTTCGCTATGAACTTGTTTCTTCGCTTCACAAATCACTCCGCCAACAGCAAAACGCTGCGTGTGCGGAACAATATCGGGATTTAAGCCCGGCCATTTTCATCCATTGTTGTGACCCGTAGGGTAGTGAAAGTTAGTAAACAAAAGAAAAGCCGGGGGTTAAAAGCCCCGGCTGCAGTTTCCTAGACTTCTTCCCTTGGTTCCCGGCGTATATCTCCTTTTTCAGGTCGAAAAATAACCTTTACCTTGCTAGATGTTTTTTCTTTCTTTTTTTCCTCCCAGGCTTTTTTTAAATCTACACCCTGTTCTTTTAATTTTTTTTCCGCCTCCAGATCGGCAAGGGACTTGCCTTCCATAAGGGCGGCGATTTCCATGGCATCCAGGGTTTCTTTTTCCAGCAGCGCTTCGGCGATAGCATCAAGCTTTTGCCGGTGCTGAATAATAAGCTCCTCCGCCATATGGTAGCACCTGTCCATGGTGCGGCGAATTTCTTTATCAATGGCTTTGGCGATTTCTTCACTGAAGTCACGATCCCTGGCCAGGTCACGGCCCAGAAAGATCTGCTCGTGCTTGCGCCCCAGGGTGATAGGGCCAAGTGCTTCGCTCATACCGTATTCCATAATCATCTGGCGCACAATAACTGTACTGCGCTCCAGGTCGTTTTGGGCACCGGTACTGACCTCGTTAAATACCACCTGTTCGGCCACCCTGCCTGCCAGCAAAGTAGCAACCCTGTCCAGCAACTCGGAGCGGGTCATATAGTAACGATCCTCTTCAGGAAGCATTAAAGTATAGCCTCCTGCTTTTCCCCGGGGGATAATGGAAACCTTGTGCACGGGATCCGTTTTGGGCAGCAGAAACCCGACCAGTGCATGACCGGCTTCGTGAAAAGCCACAAGCTTTTTCTCAAACTCGCTGATCACACGGCTCTTCTTCTCAGTACCGGCAATAACACGATCAATAGCCTCTTCCATCTCATCTGTTTCCACAACTTTTTTATTCCGGCGCGCTGTCAGAAGAGCTGCTTCATTTACCAGGTTCTCTATGTCTGCTCCGGTAAAACCGGGTGTTCTCCTGGCCAGAACTTTCAAATCCACATCAGGTGCCATAGGTTTGCCTTTAATATGAACCTTTAAAATTTCCTCCCGCCCTTTAACGTCAGGAAGGCTTACGATAACCTGCCTGTCAAAGCGGCCCGGCCTCAGCAAAGCAGGATCAAGAATATCCGGCCTGTTGGTGGCAGCCAGGATGATAATACCGACATTAATATCAAAGCCATCCATTTCTACCAGCAGCTGGTTCAAGGTCTGTTCCCTTTCATCATGTCCGCCCCCCAGGCCGGCTCCCCGCTGCCGACCGACAGCATCGATTTCATCTATAAAGACAATGCAAGGGGAACTTTTTTTGGCATTCTCAAAGAGATCCCTGACACGGGAGGCCCCTACCCCTACAAACATTTCCACGAAATCAGATCCGCTTATACTGAAAAAAGGCACCCCTGCTTCACCGGCCACAGCCCTGGCCAGAAGTGTTTTCCCTGTTCCCGGAGGGCCGACCAGCAACACACCTTTGGGTATGCGGGCACCCAGTTCATTAAATTTTTTGGGGTCTTTTAAAAATTCCACAATTTCCTGCAGTTCGTATTTTTCTTCATCAGCTCCGGCCACATGGTCGAAGGTAACCTTTTTCCGCTCTCCGTCGTAGAGCCTTGCCTTACTCCGGCCAAAATTCATGACCCTGTTTCCACCGCCCTGCGTTTGCTGCATAAAAAAGAAAAATAATCCTATAATGAGGACAAAAGGAATCAGATAAGTCAACAGGGTGGACCACCAGGGAGGCTCCGGCTCGGGACGGGGATCAAGGGGAATATTGTGCTTGATCAGCCTGGCCGTAAGTTCATCATCTGCCGGCTTAAAAGTCCTGACTTTTGTCCCGTCCGTACGCAAAGCTTCTATATTATTGCCAATAAGCCTTACTTCCGTTACCTCACCCTTCTCAACAAGCTCTATAAAATCAGGATAATATCTAATATCACGCACCACTTCGGGCGGCCGGCTAAAGGTCTGTATCAGGGCCACGGCAATCATAAAAACCAAAAGGTAAAAAGTAGCCTGGCGTAAAAAACGGCTGTTCAAATCAGCAAAGCCTCCTCTCCTACTCCTTCAGACACCTGTATGTTAAATAATTGTATCATACTTATTTTACAAACTCAAGCAAAACACAAAGATCAGGTAGGTTTCGGTACTTTTCATTGTAATCAAGGCCATACCCAACCACAAATTCATCGGGGATACAAAACCCACAGTAATCCGGCTCAATATCCGCCACCCTTCGTTCAGGTTTATCCAGAAGGGTAACTATTTTAAGTGATCCGGGATTCCGGGATAGGAGGTTTTCCCGCAAATAGCTTAAAGTCAAACCTGAGTCAATAATATCCTCGAGAATGATAATATCTTTATTTTCGATACTTACCTCCAGGTCTTTTAAAATCCGCACGACACCCAAAGTGGCAGTGGAATTTCCATAGCTGGAAACAGCCATAAAGTCAATCTCCACAGGAATAGACAAAAAACGCATAAAATCGGATAAAAAGACTACCGCTCCCTTCAAAACACAAACGAGCAGCGGTTTTTTGTCCTTGTAATCCCGGGACACTACTTCAGCTAAATACTTTACTTTTTCACGAATCTCTTCTCGTGTGAGCAAAACCCTGGTTTTTCCTGCTAACATCTGTATCCCTCCTCATAAGGTGTCAGGTCTTGAAATTTGAATTTTGCCATAAGGTGCCAGGTCTTGAAATTTGAATTTTGTCAGAAAAGCCTTCAAGACAAGAGTCTCACATTTACCGTGCCCTGAATCCTAATACCATGTCCTTCATTCAAGACCTAATACGTTATTCTATTTTCAAGATTCAAGACCTGACACCAGCTTTAATTCTATTTTCAAGATTCAAGACCTGACACCAGCTTTAATTGACACCAGCTTTAATACCAAAGCTCTTTTTGTTTTCTCCGTAATCCGGCAAACATGGGAGATTTGTTTTCCCGTTACCCAGATAATTTCCTCACCGGCAAGAACCAGGGGAATCTGCTCCCGTTCCTTCAGGGGAATTTTTTGATCAATAAAATATTTTTTAAGCTTTCTTTTTCCAGGCGCCCCCAGGGGGTAAAAGCGATCTCCTTCACACCGTGTTCTTACAAGAAGCTTTAAAGCTGTACTTTTAGGATCGGGATTAGTTTCACCCCCGGCCAGTTCAACCACCCTTTCATAATCCAAATAGGCTTCTTTCCGGCTATCGGGCGGCCAGGAAAGTTTTTCAGGCCCTACCAGCTCTGCCTGCAAAACCGCTTCCCTTCCCGGAATAGCTTTCTTTCCGGGAACCGCCAGGGTAAAAGGTGCTAAAATCCCGGGAGGCAGCTGTTCCTTATAAGACATTACCAGTTTATGGTAATTCCTGAACACTTTTAGACCAAAGGGAAGATGGAGTACTCCATGTGGTGAACCTTCACGGCACAGGTTTAAAATCGACGTAATATGGCGGTGTCCCACTTCACGGGGGATCATCCCCGTAAGCCGTTCAATAGCCAGGCGCAGAATTCGTCCCTGCAGCGCTTCCTGCTCACGGACCAGTGCCTCTCCGTCCAACTCCAGGCTGCCGGTCTCTTCCCCGGAGATAAGTTGAGATAAACGCCGGGCGGCAGCGCCCTGTAAAAAGTCCCTGTCCGAGGAAAGAAGGTGTGCTAAACGTGCCAGTTTTTCACGTATATTGGGATTGTACTCTTTTTCCAGGGAAGGCAGGAGCTCCAGGCGGATTTTATTGCGCAGAAAGCGCGTATCCAGATTTGTTTCATCTAATCGCGGGAAGAGCCCTTTTTGTTGACAATATCTTTCGATTTCCTTTCTGCTTGTTTCCAGGAGAGGCCTGATTAGAGCGCACGCATCTTCTCCCGTCGCCCTTTTAAATTTCATGCCTGTAAGCCCATCCAACCCTGTACCGCGCAGGAGATTAAGCAGGAGGGTTTCCGCCTGGTCGTCCCGGGTATGGCCTACAGCTATACAGGAGGCGCCAATTCTTGTAGCCAGCTGTTCCAGAAACCTGTAACGCAAACGCCGGGCAGCATCTTCGGGTGACAGCCTCCGGCGTTTTCCATAAGTTAAAGTATCAACCTCTCCTATCGTACACGGCAGCCCTGCCTTTTTGGACTCGTAACGGACAAACTCGGCATCATCCCCGGCCTGCTTACCTCTCAAACCGTGATTAAGATGGGCCACATAAAGGGAAAAGGAGATGAATTTTTCCAGCCTTAACTCATTCAAAATATGCAATAAAGAAAGAGAGTCTGCCCCCCCTGAAACAGCTATAATTACCAGATCGCCATCATGGATTAATTGTTCCCTTAAAATAAGTTTTTTTACTTGCTCATGCAAATCAGGCATTTTGAAGGATATCAAACCTCCTGGAAGAAAACAATTTCTGATGCTGTTAAGATCCTGCCTGAATATGTACCGCTCACCCATAAATTCTTCATAAACACATTATAGTTTCTTTTTACAAGAAGGAAATCCTTCCAGGAAAAAAAGTTTTCATCATTTTTTAAACAGAGGCCTTAAACGCCCCACCAGTACCGTCAAATCATCCTGGACTCCACGCGGCCAGCGGTAGCAAGCTTCTTCAATTAAACGGTCAGCGATAATCTGGGGATGATCGTGGGGTATCTCCTGTATAGCGTTTATAAGCCAGTTTTCTTCATTCCCGGGACGGGTATCCAGCAAACCATCGGTTATCATGACAAGAATGCCCCCTTCGGGGATTTTAAAACACTCTTTCTCGGGAGAGATATCTTCAAGGATACCCATGGGAAGTGAAACTGTACCGAGTACCCTGATCATCTTCCCTTTTTTCAGGAAACTCGGCGGCGCCCCCAGTTTGTACAGCTCGATTTCGCCCGATTGTAAATCAAGGAAAGCCAGGTCCAAAGTGGCAAATCTTTCTGAAGGGTAGCCCAGGCGCAGCAGAGTATTTATGGTGCTGATGACAATTTCACGGCGGAACCCTATTCCCAGCAGGTGCTCCATCAACTTTACTGTGGAAAGGCTGGCCAACCGTGCCTCCTTGCCGCTGCCCATGCCATCACTCAGGATCATCGCCTGCTTTCCCTCTTTTAAAGGAAGGACTGCGTAACTGTCTCCCGTGACGGTCTGGCCATCTTTGGCAACCTGGGCCACTCCGATTTCTACCGAAAAACGGATCATCTCGTTATCATTGTTTTTTTGTTTTTCTCCCGTCTCCAGCTTTAACTCCTGGGCCAGGTCATGCATGATGGAGGAAATACCTTCAAGTTGTTCGGATACAAGAGAGCGGCTCTCGTAAATCTTATCCTGCCAGTAACAATTTAAACGGTATATTTCTCTCATGCTGCCCACTGCCTTAACTATCTCCCGCTGCCTGGGACAATATCTTCTTAATTTAACAGGAATGGACTTTTCCGAGAATTTATCATTTTCTTCCACAGCGGAAAGCATAGCTATAACTCTTCGGTACTGGTTATAAAGATCGCTCTGCCAGCAGCGATTAAAGAATCCACAGGAAGTACAGACTTTTCTACTGAAATAGTCAACCAGAGGTGAGAGATCTCCCTTGGAGCGGACTTCCTCCGCCTGCCGCAAAGGACGAAAAGTAACAGCCAGCTCCCTAAATACTGCTGCAAAATCTTTAATACGGGTAGCCATAGTAAATCTCAGTTTCTCTTCACCCTCAACTTTAAACGGCCAGAATATGCTCAAATCTTTCAACCTTTGCCAGGCAGTAAGGGGTATCAGTAAAAATATACTCACTACAATAAGATCTTCCCATAAAAGCGTTAAAATATAGCCTCCTTCAAAGCTGTAATAAGCCATAAACCTTAAAATAAGAAAGAACCCCACTGCCGTCCATAAACGACGATAAGGCCGCAGCAATCCGGCCAACAACCCCGCAATACCCAGCGCCCCGGTATAGGGAAACATGACCGGGTTACTGAAGGTAAGGCATAAACCCACGATAACCCCTGCCATGACACCAAAGATAGGGCCCCAGAGATAGGCGCCCACCAGGACCAGTAAGGGACAGACAATATTGATTGGGTCCATATTTCCCATCATTTTAAGGCCGTTCATACCCAAAAAAACCAGGGAAAGAAGTAAGACAGACCCTACAAGCACTTCAGGTGAAGGCCTGCTGTTGCTTTTCTCCTTTAATTCCTCAAAAAAGGGCTGCAGCAGCGGCGGCAAAAGTATGGCCAGAACAACCTCCAGGCCCATAACAAAAGCCTCATAAACCGTTAAACGGTACAAAAACAGCAAAGGCAAACGCAGCATCAGGATGGCCAACGGTAAAGTAAAGGAGAGAGCGATACTGTTTTTAAAAACTTTTTCGGCCAGGAAATCCAGGGTAAACCATAACAACATGCCCGCCGGTAAAAACCAGGGCGGAAAAATGCCGGTACTGGATGTGGCCCATCCTAAAAAAATAGCCGCCGTGACCAGCAATTTTTTTTCAGGGTGCAGACGCATGACATGGGCCCAGAAAATAAGGGCAAAGGGTGTTATCTCACCCATTATAGAAGCACGGCTGATAAAAAAAGAGGCCATGAACCAGAGCAGTTTGCCCCAATCAAATTTTACCCTGGAAGCCTGTCCTCTTAAAGCCCGGGAAAAAATAGGCAGTCTTGGTTTCCGTTTCCGTAGAGGAAGATTATATGTCCATTTTCCCAGATTAATCTTCTGCAAGAGCATTACCTCCCTTTGCTTAAACTCCACTGTGATAAACAGGACAAGTTTTAACACTGCCATTATATCTGCCTCGGCAGGAAATGTCTGTCAAAAAAGGGAGGTTAAAGAAATTATTAAATAATTTAATTATGACAAAAAAAGAGCCTGGCTCGTTTTGTTCCGGAAAAAACTTCATAAAACCTGTTCTGAGACCATTTTTTATGGAAATTTCTTTCTACTTTATTGTCGATTCGGGGAAAATAAAAATTTTTTGCGCAAGCTCATCATCCATAAAAAGATGGGAATATGGCAGGCGCAGCGCCAAAACAGGCCATACCCTCTCCATTACGACAAGGGCTCCCGGTATCAGGCCGAGGGACTTTAACCTGTGAAGATCTGCTGAATCCTGCAATCGTATGGAGGCAATAACACCTCTCTGGTCGGGCCTTAAAAAGGCAAGAGGCACGGCACCTTTCCCAAATACTCCGGAAAGCTTCCGGTAATCAGCTTTTTCCCTGGCTTTCCTTCTAAACATCATTTTGTTCTCCTTAGCGATCCTGCTGCTTAAATGGAAGTTAAGATGTGCATCATAAACCCGGCTGTATAGGCGGCCAGCGCTATAAGCAGCAAAATCAGCAAGCTTTCTTTTATTCCTCTTTCCTTGATCATAACCGTAAGCTGAGCAATACAGGGGAAAAACAAGGTAAGAACGATTGCACTTACCAGTGCCGATACCGGAGACAAAGTTCCCTGTTGCATCAGATCGTACAGACCGGCAGAGGCATAGTCTCTCCTTAAAAATCCAAAGATAAAAACAGGGATTGTTTCCCGGGGAAGCCCCAGGCTTAAGAAAAGGGGTGAAAGAAAGTCCTCCAGCGGAACAACAAGATTTTTAAACATTAAAAACTGAAATACGAGGCTGATCAGCACAAAAAAAGGGACTATTTCCTTCAGGTACCATAATATACGGGCTGACGTCTTGCGCAGGATAGCGGTAATCTGGGGAAAGCGAAGGGGGGGAAATTCCAGACAGGAATAGCTTCTTTTCCCGGGGTACAAACGGTTTAAAGCCACACCGGCGGCTGTAAAGAGAACTCCACAGGTAAAACCCCAGAGCAGCAATAATGCAGGGTAGGGTGCCAGGATAGCTATTAACAGGCCCATCTGGGCAGAGCAGGGAATCCCCAGGGAAAGCAAAAATGTGGCCATAAATCTTTCCCGGGGAGTTTCCAGCAGCCTGGTCACAAGCACAGCCATGGTACCGCAGCCGAAGCCCATAACAAGAGGGACGGCCCCACGCCCGTCCAGTCCCAGGTAACCAAGGGGTCTGTGCAGGAGATAGGAAAGACGGGGCAGGTAACCACAATCTTCCAGCAGGCCGAAAAAAAGAAAAAAAATGCTTACTATGGGTAAGACAATGGCCAGGGAATAGCGTAATCCCATCGTAACCAGCCCATATTCACCACCGATAAGTTCCCTCAGCAAAAAGCTGTTGATATATTGTTCCAGTAAAAGGCGGCAGTAGGGGGTAATGATCCCCATAAAGATCTTTTCTTCCAGCAGACGTACTATGGTCCCCGCCCCCAAAACCCCCAGAAAATAATAAAAACAAAAAAATAACAGCAAAAAAGCCACGGGATAACCGAACCAGGGATTGATCAGCCAAAGATGCAGCCTGTTCCCCCGGGCTACGGCAGGAGAGAAATTGACCGCCGGGAGGCTGGAGGAGGCACCTTTTCCAGGAAGATCTGCAGGCAGCCTGAAATCAGGACTTTTTTCACCGCTGCTCCGCTCTCCGGTAGTCCTGTGGTTGGCAGGAGAAGACGCAATCTCGTGTCGCTGCCGCAGTGTTTCCAAGGAAAGAGAGGGAAACAGGAGGCTTTCCATTACCCTTTTCAGCTTATCCAACCCTATTTTTCTGGTACTGACCGTAGCTGCCACGGGAATTCGCAGCTTATTTTCCAGGACCGCCTCATCAAAAGTAATTCCTCTTTTTTGGGCTTCGTCGATCATATTTAAAACGAGAACCAGGGGAATCTGATCATTCTTAATTTCAAGGAGCATGGGAAGCATTCTGGGAAGAGCGGCAGCCTCGGCCACAAAAAGAATAAGAGCAGGCTTTTCTTCGGCCAGGACCTTAAGGGTGACCTTTTCTTCGGGGGTTTTGCCTTTTAAGGCGTAAATGCCGGGAGTATCAATAATTTCCACATCCCGGCCCCCTATTTTTCCTTTTCCCCTGGTGACCTCCACTGTTGTACCGGGGTAATTGGAGACAACTACATAAGCTCCGGTTAAATGATGGAACAGCAGGCTTTTCCCCACATTGGGGAAACCCAGCAGCAGCACTTTTTTGGGGTTAAAAGAAACCTTTTCTCTACGGCGGGAGAGTAGCCCGGGGCCGTTTTTCAGGCGCAAAGGGTGATTTTTCTCAGATTTTTTCCTTAATTTCTTCATTTCTTGCTTCCCTCCCCGGCAGGAACACCTGCCCCGGTCATTGTCTTTTTTTAAAAGTGTACCCTTAGCAATATATATGCAGGGAAGGAAATAAAAATAAAAAAACGGCGCCTTTTCCGGGCCGTTACTTAAAAATGTACCAAAGCAGTATTTTAAAAGAGATTACACCGTAATACCTATAAATTTTCCAGTAATCCCCATAACAGGCCTTCCTCGGAAACGGTCAGGATATCCTTCTGCAGGTATTCCATAAAAGCCAGCAGGGCTATGGTACCGGCCGGGATTATATCGGCCCTTTGCGGGGCAAAGGGCAGCAGTTCCAGGGAGGTTTCCGTCAACCTTTTTCCCCACATTGCAATTTCCTTTTTTCGGAGGAGGTGCCCATGGACGCATTCCGCCCGGTAATGCTCCAGGTTCAGGTCAAGCGCCGCCAGTGTAGTTATAGTCCCCCCCAGCCCCACAAGATCTTTTTCTCTGAAAAGTGAGCTTTCTCCCATTTCTTCTTCCATTTTCTTACGGAGATTATCCTGCAGACCCCCTGTACTTTCCCCTGTAAAACGGTTATTTTCCATAAATTTCTCCTGCAAGCTGACAGCTCCAAAAGTAAAACTATGATAGCGGAAATGGTCCTTCTCCATCCAGGAAACCTCGCTGCTTCTTCCTCCTAAGTCCAGAACGAGAAACCTGTCTTCTTCAAAACCTTCCCTTTGCAAAGCACGCCGGGCCCCTTTGAAGCCAAAATAAGCCTCTTCCCGTGGAGTAAGGAGATCTGCGGGAAATAAAGAAACTTTGGAGACTTCTTTCAGAAAATCACTGCCGTCACAGGCTTCCCGCACCGCGCTGGTGGCGATGATCGCCCCTTTTTCCACCTTTTCGTCCCGCATGATCGCGAGGAGGTTAAGCAAGCCCTCCAAAGTCCTTTTCTTAGCCTCCGGGAAAAGCTTTCCCCCGGGTATTAATTTCTGGCCCAGCCTTGTTTCCAGCAGTTCCCGGCGAAGGGGTATAATCTTCCCGGCATCAATGCGGGCTACTAATAAACGAAGAGAATTGCTGCCGAGGTCAATCACTCCCATTACTCCAGTCATGGAAAACACTCCCTGCCGTTGTTTTCACCTTATTAAGTTAGAAAAGGCACCTTCCGGTGCCTTCTGTGTCTGGAAAAATTTCCTGCTTTATTATAATGTATATTATAAGTCCTTAACAAAACTGTGCCTGAGAGAACTCCTCCCCCTTTTGGACTCAAAATTTCGTTTTAAATCCTGCTGCTTTTCATCACTGTCTTTCATGAATTTGGCCAGTTTGTCCTCAAAAGACATGCTGATTGCTCCGGCAGGGCGAGAGTTTTTCCGCTGGACACCTTTTCGCGGGACATCTTTTTTTTCTTCTTCCGGCAGGGCACGCCTGATGGAAAGGCCGATTTTCCCGTCCCCGTTAACGGAAAGGATTTTTACCTTTACCTTGTCCTTTTTTTGGAAATACTCATTTATGTCCTTTACATAAGTATCTGCCACCTCTGAAATGTGTACCAGGCCGGTTTCCCCATTGGGCAGTAAAACAAACGCTCCAAAATTTGTTATACCCGTTACCACCCCTTCCACAATTGATCCTACTTCAATTGACGACATTTGAAAAAAATATCCTCCTTATAAAATATTAAATTACTCTATGCTAGATTATATCTTCTTACGGTAAATTGTCAAGAGACTAACGCTTTCCGGGCTTAATCTTAATCCTCTACGAAAAAAATTATTTCTCCGGGACGAACCATTCCCAGGTGTTTGCGGGCCTGAATTTCCAGGTATTCTTTGTCCCTTAAAAGTATAATTTCCTCCTTTAAATGTTCATTTTCAGACCGGACCGCTTCTACGACAGAGCTTAACTCTTTAATTTCCTTTTTAACCTGCAGGTAAGAGCGGGTTTGTCCCCTAAACAGGTAAAAAGAAAGGATAATACAGATTATGAAAAAACCAATCACAAATTTCCTGGTTAAATCTTTCCGGGAACGTTCAGGATAATTTACAATTTTAGCGGTCATGCTGCCTTTCCTTTCCCAAAAATCTTTTAAGCTTTTTATAGCTTTCCAAACATTTAATTCTTTTTTTGTTTAAATAATCCTGCAAAGCCATATTTATCTTTATCATTTTTAAAACAAATTTTTTTATAATTTTAAAGAACATTAAAAAAAATTTGTACAGATAACGGCTGAATAAGAGATAGTACAAGATCATACCCAGGAGTAAAGCCAGAAAAACGTAAAATCTTACTTCACCCCAGTTAGTTACAAAAAGGACCTGAAATACGGAAAAAGTAGCTGCCAAACAGAGAAAAAGATCGATAGCAAAAAAAGTTTTCCTGGAGAAATCAAATGTTTTTCCCCAGGCTTTCACAAAGTCGAATACAATTCCGATTATAATTCCCGCGGTGCTCAAATATAAAAAAACCATAAATTGCTGTTCAACAGTTACGCTAAACATTTACTTAAAAAGGCGCTCGAAAAAGCTTTTGCCCCTGTCTTTTAACCTTATGCTTCTTTCTTCCGAATAAGCAAACTCCAGGAGAAAACCTTCAATGGTCAGTTCCCCCTGTTCCAGGTTCAGGTGCTTTATATGCAGATCTTCGCCTCGCATAGCCAGCAGGCCCTGTTCGGTTTCCAGGATAATTTCCTGATCGTCAAAGCTGTCAACATTTAAAACTCCTGTAACCTCAACTTTTTCCCTGCTGTCAACAACCAGCCTGTGGCGCCCCGGCTGTTTGGAAGAGTATTTACTGTCCTCCATAGCATACCTCTCCTTCTTCTAGCATTATACTGGAGAGGTACGCAAAAGATGCCTGCAATTAATCCCATAAAGAAATTATATTAATATCTTTATAAAAATAAGCTACGATTTCCTCCGGGGATCTTCCCTCTTCGGCCAGAGCACGGGCACCCCACTGGCACATTCCCACGCCATGACCAAAACCGGTTCCTGACATATGCAGCCTGCCTCCACTAATATTCATTTCCTCCACAAAAGTGGAACGCATTACCGTGCTTCCCAGGCTTAAACGCAGGCCAGGGGCGGAAATCTTCTGGTTATTGACCAGAAAAGCAGCGGCACGCCCGGAAGGGCCATGCTCGGCAATCTCCACCCGCCTTACAAATCCCGGGTCTCTGCCGGTTACCTGTCTCACAGCATTTCTTACCTGTTCCAGCGTAAAACTGGCCGACCAGGTTCCTTCATCCTCTGGAACTATTTTCTGACCGGGGCTTTCCACAATTCGTATATAGGGTGGATTGGTCTTAAAAGCCAACCCTTCGTCAGCCAGGGCTGTTCTCGGTCCGGCATAAGCGTTAAACCAGGCCCTGATAAATTCGCCTCCATGGCAGGCCGCTTCACCTCTGGTTATCCTTACGGCTTCCCTGACTCTGTCGGTAATATCCTCTGCACTGTAGGCCTGAAATTCATCGATATCCGTGGAAGCATGAGCATTACGGCGAGGAACTCCCCCGGTCTCCGCAATTTTCTGCAGGGTAAAAGTCCGGGCGATAATGGCCTGGGCTGCCAGTGCCGGCAGGGGCCATTTAGGATCCATCTCCCCGGCCACCACCCCGGCGATATAATCCTCCATGGCCATTTGTTCCACTACACCTCTTTCCGCAATATATACGGAAATAACAGGTTCTTCCCTTTCTCCCGCTGCTATCTCCGGAGGTATGGGCGGTGGTTCCGCGCGGCGTCCAAAAGGAGGTTCCGCAGGCCTGAAGAACCTCGTCTGGCAGCTCGCTGCAAATGCTGCCAGCAAAATAAAAGCGGCGATAAAAGGGCTAATTTTTCTAATGTAATTCCGGAAGTAAGACATTTTAATTACCCCTTTGGTCTAGATAATCTAGTAAAATATTTCAAGCATCCCTAGTTTAACACTTAATAGATAATTTTATTCAGTCAACCTCTCCGGAAGTCACTCTTAAATCAGTACAGGAATATGATAAACAAAAATTTATAACTCTTATACGAGGAGAGGATACGTTATGAAAAGGGAAAAGATACATAATGGATGGGATCTGGATATTTATTTTCCCCTGCAGGACAGGGTTACAGCCAAACCGCGCCTGAGGGGTATTACCATGATCATTGATAAAGGTACCGGTTTAAGGGAAACTTTCGATATCCTGGAGATATGCTCAGAGCACATAGACTTCTGGAAGTTGAGTTTTGGCTCTTCTGCTCTTTATAACCCCGATATTCTGCGGAAAAAAATCGAGATGGTACAGTCCTTTAATGTTAGGGTTTACCCCGGGGGCACCTTTCTGGAAATTGCCCATATCCAGGGAAAAATTAAACCCTACCTGCGCCGGGCGTGTAAGCTGGGCTTTTCAGCCGTAGAAATTTCTGATGGCACCATCGAACTACCGGCCTGGAAAAGAAGTCAAATTATTAAAATGGCCCGGGATCATGATTTACAGGTCTTAACAGAAATAGGTAAAAAAGAAGCGGGGGAGATTTTTTATCCTGAACTTATGGCCGAACAGGTAAAAAGGGATCTGGAGGACGGTGCTTTCAAGGTTATCCTGGAAGCCAGAGAATCGGGTAAGAACGTCACCATATTCAACGAACAGGGAAACATCGAGCGCGAAAAAATGAACAAACTGCTTTTGTCTGTTTCCGGACAGGAACAAATTATCTGGGAAGCCCCTCTAAAGAAGCAGCAGCTGGACTTCATCACCATGTTTGGACCGAATGTAAATCTGGGGAATATTCAACCGGAGGAAGTTCTCTCCCTGGAATCACTCCGAAACGGCCTGAGGGCTGATACTTTTAAACTAGCACTGGCAGAAAAAGAAAAACAACAGGTAAATCCTTAAGTTAGAGCAGGTACAGTTATTATGTTCGTAGATCTCATCCTGACCCACCAACAGATAGACGTTCACGCCGTAAGGGGCAAGATATGCATCGTGATCGATACCCTTAGGGCCACCAGTACGATAATAACGGCACTAAGCAGGGGGTGCCTGGAAATAATCCCGGTGTCTTCGGCTACGGAGGCGCTGGAGTTAAAAAAACATAAATATAAAAACTACCTACTGGGAGGTGAAATGGAAGGGCAATACCTGGAAAACTTTCACCTGGGAAATTCACCGCTGGAATACTGTAATGGAGTCCCGGAGAATAAAGGGCTCATCCTCAGCACTACCAATGGTACCAGAACACTGCAAAAGGTTAAAAATGCCGGCCTTATCCTTATCTGCGCTTTATTAAACGTAAAAACTGTAGGAGAATGGCTGTCCGGTCAAATAACAGATACTGTCATCTGCTGTTCGGGAACAAGAGGAAATTATTCCCTGGAAGATTTTTTAACAGCCGGCCGCCTGGTAACGGATCTAAGGGAACACCGGACCAATTTTTTCTTTTCAGATTTGGCCTACACGGCGGCATGTTTTTATGATTATGCCCGAAAAAGCAAAAAACAGGAAAATACCATTATGGAAATGCTTAAAACAACTGACAATGGCCAAAGGCTCCTAAAAAAAGGGCTGGAGGCGGATATCAACTACTGCGGCCAGGAAGATGTTTTTTCATTGTTGCCCTTTTACGAAAACGGTTCTATCAAAACGGGTAAAATCCCTTAGGTCTTAGATTCTACGCCTTCCCCCTCCGACATATAATTTGGATATACATATCTTACAAGGGAGCCAAAAAGTGAACGGGTTTATTTTTATCTTGATAATCTTTTTCCTGGGATTAGTAGCCCGGTCCAGTTCCCTCACCATAGCAGCCGGGCTTTTATTGCTTATAAAACTGCTAAAGATAAGAAGCCTGCTTCCCTTACTGGAGGAACGAGGAGTAGAACTGGGGTTGCTTTTTTTAATGATCGCCGTTCTCGTTCCTCTGGCTTTGGAAAGGGTCGGTGTAAAAGAAATCCTCCTGACTTTCTGTTCCCTGCCAGGGATACTGGCCATTGCCGGAGGGATTATTGCCACGAGGTTAAACGGCATGGGGCTTAACCTGCTGGAAAGCCAGCCGCAGGTTATACTGGGGCTGGTGATCGGTTCCATTATCGGCATTGTCTTTTGGAAGGGTGTACCGGTAGGGCCTCTCATGGCCGGAGGAGTTGCCGCCTTTTTTCTGTATATAATAAACTTATTTTGCCGCTAGTATGTTGGGAGTCTGGTTGGTATTGTAACTTTAACGCCATCTTTCATGGGCGGGAAGAATTATATTACTTTTAGGGTGGTTTTTACCCCTTGTTTCCACGCCAAACAGGGGGTATTTTTTGATGATTTCCACCAAAAAATAAAGATTTAATCTTTCACCTTCCATAAGAAAGCACCATAAAATAAAAAAGCCGTTACTCTTTTCGGGAATCAGCATGTGGCTATGCGGATATGGCCCTTTCTGCCCCCATTCTGCCAGCGCTGATGCCCGGAATAAAAAATTTAATTAAATTAGGAGGTTGTCGTATGAAAAGCCTGGTTCAAAGCAAAGCAACAAGTAAATGGTTTGCCGTAAACTGGTCCCCTTTGTGGAAAGCAGAAGACTGGTGGACAGTGTGGCTGGCCACAACATTGATCTTCGCCACTATTTTAAAACTCATTCCTAAAATTCCCGCCCCGGGAAAGTGGGCTGCAAACCCCCTGGCAGCGCTAGCAGGAGCCTCTGCATGGCATCTTTTGCTCCTTGGCTGCGGCCTGGGGTTCATTACTTTTATCGCCGTAGCGACCATGGAACAGAATGCTAAAAAGTACGTTATTGGTTTCCCCTTCCTTTTCGGCCTCTCCTTCCTGGCATTTTTACTGGGCAATCAGGTTACATTTAACAGATACCAGCTCGATAATGTGATCTGGGCATTGGTAATAGGGCTTGTGATCAGCAACACGGTGGGAAGGCCGAAATGGCTGGCCGACACAACACGGACCGAGCTCTTTATTAAGACCGGTCTGGTCCTGCTGGGGGCGGAGATTCTTTTTAACCGCATTATGGTTTTGGGTACATACGGTCTGGGAGTTGCCTGGCTTGTAACTCCGGTGGTTTTTCTCTTCATGTTCTTTATGGGCACGAAAGTTTTTAAAATTAACAGCAAAGCCCTTGTAGCGACCATCAGCGCCGCAACATCGGTCTGCGGTGTTTCCGCTGCCATTGCCGCCGGATCTGCCACCAGGGCCAGGAAAGAGGAGATCAGCTATGCCATTTCCCTCTCCCTCATTTTCACAGTCCTGATGATGATCGGCCTGCCTTATCTGATCAGGATGGCCGGCCTGGGCCAGATTGTCGGCGGTGCCTTAATCGGTGGCACTGTGGACTCCACCGGTGCCGTGGTTGTTTCCGGTTCCATACTGGGAGAAAAAGCCATGGAAGTAGCCACTATTATTAAAATGATCCAGAACGTGCTCATCGGGATAATTGCCTTTTTCCTGTCTTTTTTCTGGGTAACCCGGGTGGAACGCACCGCTTATGACAGCAAACCCTCCGCACTGGAAATATGGAACAGGTTTCCCAAATTTATCCTGGGCTTTGTCCTGGCTTCGGCTATTTTTTCATTCATTCTCATTCCGGCACTGGGCACTTCGGAGGTAGGGGAAATTTTAAAGGTTACCAAGGGGTTGCGCGGCTGGTTTTTCTGCCTGGCTTTTGTCTCCATCGGTTTAGAGACGAACTTTGCCCGTCTCATGGAGCTGGGAAAAGGCGGCAAACCCATCTATCTGTACATAACCGGGCAGCTCTTTAATATAGGGCTTACCCTCCTGGCAGCTCTGATCTTCTTCGGAGGTAAATTCTTCCCCTTAACAATTTAAGTTTTTAACTGGTCTGGGTGGAGTATTATTTCCTTTGTTTGTATCCGGAAAGAAAGTGAACCATAAAGTTAAGAGGCAGCCAATAGCTCCCACAAAACTGTTGGCCGCCTTATTTATTTACAGGACTTATGCAGTTTCAGGATAATATTTCCAATTCCACAACTTGAGTTCTAAAAATTTTGGCCACAATTTATCAATTAGCCTTGAAAAGGGTTGGGTTGTTATGTCAAAATAGACTTGGATCTGCTGTTGCCCCCGTGAAGGGGCAACCGCGTAGTCCCCGTACGCATCTTGCTCAACTCCATCAAGGGTTGTACCTGTAAATAATTAATAAAACTATGTAAACGACACTCCTGGCAATAAAAGTATAAGCTACTACATTTTTAAAAATTACATTTTCTGCGCCTCTGACAAAGATAAGTAATGTAAATGTTATAATGGTAGGGGAATTTGTTACAGAAGGGCGAAAATCCATGCACGACGATGTAAATAAAACTATTGCTTTAATCGTTATCAATCTGAGCACCTTTTCCACGGCTTTTATGACATCATCCATTAATATCGCCCTTCCTTCAATAGGCAGGGAATTCCTGGTTGATGCAATATTACTGGGTTGGGTTGTCACTTCTTATCTGTTAACCACAACAATGCTTCTCGTTCCCCTGGGAAAGGCCGCAGATATATACGGGAGGAAAAAATTTTTCCTTTACGGTATCATTTTTTTTACCCTGTCTTCTTTGCTTTGTTCAATTTCTCCATCAATAGCTTTACTGCTATGCTTCAGGGTTATCCAGGGAATCGGCAGCGCTTTGCTTCTCGGAACAGGCGTGGCCATTCTTACATCTGTATTTCCCCCGGGAGAAAGGGGCAGGGCCCTGGGGATCAACGTTGCCACAACGTACATCGGGTTATCAATGGCGCCGGCGCTGGGAGGAATGCTGACCCAGCATTTAGGCTGGAAAAGTGTTTTCCTCGTCAATGTCCCGATAGGCTTACTAATAATTTTACTTGTTTTCTGGAAAGTAAAAGGAGAGTGGACTGAAGCAGAAAGGGGGGAAAAACTCGACTTCACCGGCTCGCTTATTTATTGTTTCGGGCTTATCGCCTTGATGTATGGGCTTACGCTATTACCGGAAATGCGGGGGATCTGGTTTATTGTACTGGGTATGGTGGGCATTTTGTTATTCGTACGCTGGGAAATGAGGGTAAAAAACCCTATTCTGAATATGCGCCTCTTTACACAGAACAGGGTTTTTGCTCTTTCCAACCTGGCAGCACTTATCAATTACAGTGCAACCTTTGCCCTGGGTTTACTGCTCAGCCTCTACCTGCAATATATCAAAGGTCTCGATCCGCAAAATGCAGGTTTTGTTCTAGTATCTCAACCTATGATCATGGCCCTGGTTTCGCCTTTTGCAGGTAGGTTATCGGAAAGGATTGAGCCGAGAATCCTCGCCTCATGCGGCATGGCGATTATTGTTGCGGGGCTAATTCCCCTCGTGTTAATATCCGACCAGACATCCTTGCTTTTTATTATTGCCTGTCTAATGGTCCTGGGTTTTGGTTTCGCCCTTTTTTCATCTCCCAACATGAATGCCATCATGAGTTCCGTCCAAAAAAATTTTTATGGCGCTGCGTCAGCCACGCTTGCCACCATGCGACTGACCGGCCAGCTGTTCAGCATGGGAATCGTCATGGTAATATTTGCCGTTAGTATGGGACAGGTACAGATAACTCCGGAATATTACTCCCTCTTTCTCTCCAGTATTAAGACCATCTTTATCATTTTTACCCTTCTCTGCTGCAGCGGTATTTTTGCATCACTGGCAAGGGGTAAAATGAGTGATATGACAGACAGCCCGCTGCATCCTCCATCCTGAAAACTTTTTATTTTATTGCAATCTTTTTCTCATCTGCTCTCTGAATGTTGCATAACCCATACTTTCCCAACTGGTTTTTCCAGCATTATTCAGGGAAAGGACATGAAGCTCAGCGTACTTTAACCCCAGCTCTTTAAAGAAATCCTGTATCATTTTTTCCAGATGCCTAAGTATACCTTTCCTCCTGTAGGAAGGCATCACGTATGCCCCCGCAATATAACCTGTCTTGTCCACACGGGAGATGGGTAAAAAGCAGTCGATTACCTCCCCGGCAATAAAACCGACAACTTTCCCCTCATCAACGGCAACGAAAACCTTTTTTGCATCTTCTTCCAGACCTGACGCAAGCCCCTTCTCTATTTCCTCCACGGGGACGGCATCAAAATCAAAATATTCATCCCCTGTCTCTTCCCGGATATAATTTGCCAGGTCCTGATAAAGCTCTGCAACCCGGCTTACTTCATCAACAGACATCTCTTTGAAGATCAAGTTTTCCTTCCTCTCCGTTTCGGGCTCAGGTTGAAGGGGTAAACCAACTTCTCCCCAAATCCTCAAACAGCCATACGGCACGGCCCTGCTCCTCGCTTACGGAAACCTTTGCAGTCCACATTTTTCAGCAGAAGCCCCAGCCAAAAGTGGCAGGCACATATACCAATATCAACGTCCGGATGTTCCCAATTCTGCCAGCGTATAATGGCCGAACCAGCAAGTTGCCAGCCCCAGGCTTGTGGCATAGAGAATTAACATCTCACCCACGAAACCGGCTTGCTGTAGATCTGACTTTGAAAGTTTTCAGTGATGCCGAAATGCTCAATATAACACTCGTTCTCTCCCTGTTGGATAAAAAAGTCAGGCGTATACATCTTTCTCCCATTCGGCATCGGATAGGCATACGGTTTTTCATATTCATAATCAATACTATTCAAGTACAGGAGATAATTAAAGACGATACTATATGATCTATAGTTTACTGTGGGAGGGGTTTCATTCGCCCTGATCCACCTTTTCGAAAAAACCGTCCATCAGCGATACAAAACGGTTGCTTTGCTCCGCATTAAACCCAATAGAAAAAGACATATTTCCTGCTCCCTGATCAGCCGCTGAACCTTCTCTTTACGCCGGGCAATCCGCTGTTGAAACTTACGCTCCTGGGTGTTCATGCTAATAATTATAACATCCCTTTCAGAAACTTTTCTCTCAGCTTGGGCTCTAATTTCTCAATGGCGTACCGCAGCATTGTCCGGGGCATTTTGCGGTAGTGCTTTTTTAAAAACGTGTATTCCACGGGAAAATCCCGCTTTCCAATCTCCCGGAGCATCCAGCCCACCGCCTTGTGCATGAGATCATGTTCATGCGACAGAAACTTTTCCGCCAGCTCCAGCGTTTCGGCAAAGCAGCCGTTTTTGATAAAGTAAAAGGTCGCCATGATGGCTGTTCTCTGCTTCCACAGGACTCCGGATTCAGCCAAATCATACAGAACGTCCAGTTTATTGTTTATTAAATAGGGACCCAGTATTTTATCAGCCGAAGAATCCACCAGGTCCCAGTTGTTGACACAGGAAAGGTTTCGCAGATACAGGTTCACTATTTCTGTCTTATCCTCTGCCATGCGGGCCTTTTCAAAACGCAGGCAAAGGATAAAGAGGGCGGTAAGGCGGCACTCGTGATAAGGATCCTGCAACAATTTTTCCGTTTCTGCCAAAGGGATATCCATGTAGTATTTCCGGGCAATTTTTCGCTGAAAGGGAACTGTTACACCCATGAACAGGTCCCCTTCCCCGTAGTCCCCGGGGTTAGTCTTGAAAAACCGGGGAAGGAATTCCCTTTTTTCAGGATCGACGTATTGCTCCAGCTCACTTTTTATTTTTTCTACGTAGTTCACCTTTGGTCCCCTGCCTTTTTACTCTTAGCGTGCAAACCCACCACTCCTCATTAAAGCATGGATTCATATAATAAAGTGGGTGGTTCTTTTTTAACCAGCCTGTCTGCGATGTCATACTTTGATTTCCCTATTTTTTCACCAAAAGATTTACTACTGAACTGATGAACATCAAGATTAAAGCGGCAATAAAGGCAGCGCCAAAGGTCTGGATTTCAAAGCCTCTTACCACTAACGCAACCAACCACAACATGAAACCGTTGATGACAAGCGTAAACAAGCCCAGTGTCAGCAAGTTGATGGGAAGGGTGAGCAGAAGCAGAACCGGACGGATCGTGGCGTTAATAATGCCAAAAACAATGGAGCCGACTATTGCACCGGGGATTGTCACTTCAAATCCTACAACGATATATGTTGTAAAAATAATTCCAACAACATTGAGCACCCATCTTAAAAACCAACTTGACATTGTTCTTTACCTCCTTCCTATACGGGCTCTGATAAGCGCGGTTACCTTTTTCCCATTTGCGATGATAGTGTTCAGTTGATACCCGGCTCTTCGGGAAAACTGTTTTTTGCGCGCACGATAAATACATATCCCATATTGCCAGCAGCAGAAGGTAAAACTCGGCAAACCAAAGGCTAAGCCCCCAGCCGGGAATGATCACTACAGGATAGTTTACCAGAGCATGCAGCAAAATGGCATAAAGCAGGTAGATATTTTTACTTTTGGTCACGGCAAGCAACACCACCAGGGATAAGGCAATATGTATAACTATGGTAAACAACCGCTCCGGCCCTGCCATGGCAAATAGATAAGGAGACAGATTAATAAGCTGCTCTTTTATATAAGATGCCATTTCAGGTCCCAACTGGGGGGCAACAAGTTCATCAAAGGTTCCCCCATTGATCATGATGCTGTATACCAGGTTGTTGATATACGTAAAACCGGTCAATTTATAGCCTCAATTCCCCCATGACCAATACCAAAGGCAATACCGTTTTTCCAGGATAAATGTTAATAACGGTGTACTCTTCATCTTTCCCAGTTCCGCCAGTTTCGGTGCCAACACGGCCAGCAACTGTTCCTTTTCCTGATATTTACGCTCTTTTTGCTCGATCATCCGGCTATCAACACCCTTGGCAGAGCCTACGGCCCGACTGACCGCGATGTAGGCCTTTCAGAACATCTCGGTTCTCCCCGGGTTTGATTTACTACTCTTTGATAAAGATATTCTTGGTCCATGCCTATTTTCCCTTTCTCCCCGATTAGAAGTACATCCCACCAGATATAAACGCCACATACGCACAAACTTTTCCCCGTATTTTTTTCTACCTGGTCGGCCACTTGCTCAAAGTTCCGGGCCCACCTGTCCGTGGTCATGGCATAATGCATGCGCAGACTTTCCACGTCAATAAGATGAAAATTATTATAGGGTGTACTGTGAAGGGTAAGGTTTCTAAATGCGGGTTTGACATATACAATATTTGTATATATAATAATGATAGATAATAATAGAAAATAGAAGTAATTTGATCTCATGAGGTGATGATATGAAAACCAGTACTGTAAATATTTCCTTCAACAGAGACCTCCTTGAAATTATAGATCGAGTCGCTCTTTCAGAATCCCGCTCCAGATCCGAATTGATTCGTGAAGCGGCACGTATGTATATTGAACGTAAAGACAAGTGGGACAGAATATTTACGTATGGAGAAAGCCGTGCAGCAGAACAAGGATTGAAAGAAGAAGATATTCTGACTGAGATAAAACAAAATCGCCAGGAGAAAAAGTGGTAATTATGGGGACACCTGGTAATTATGGTAATTATGGGGACATGGTAATTATGGTAATTATGGGGACACCATACCGAATTATGATTTTGCTGCTAAATTTCTTTTTTCTTCCGAGGTCCTTTTGGACCGGGCTTATGTGGTCTTAAATCCA
>QZJM01000009.1 GCA_003605065.1 Dethiobacter sp.
GAGAGGGCAGCCCGTTGCGGTGGACGATATGGCCGCTGCCGGGCCTGGCATGCAGCTGCCCTATTACGCGCCCGAGATGCGGGCAATGGCCGTGGCGCCGGTAAGAGCGGGAGGGAAGATGCTGGGCACCCTGAAGGTCTACTCTCCGGTACCGCGGCGCTGGTTAAAGGAGGAGCTTGGGTATCTGGCCACCGTGGCGGGCCAGGTGGGCCTGATGCTGGAAAACGCCCGCCTGTACGCGTCCCTGCGCCAGTACTACCTGAGCGCCCTGCAGGCGCTGGCAGCGGCCCTGGAGGCCAAGGACGTCTACACGCGGGGGCACTCTGTGCGGGTGTCCCGGCTGGCGCAGGCGTGCGCGCGGGCGCTCGGCCTGAGCGATGAACAGCAGGAGCATCTCTACCTGGCTGCGCTGCTGCACGACATAGGCAAAATCGGCGTGCCCGAGAGCATTCTTCTGAAGCCCGGACGCCTTGATCCGGCGGAGTGGGAGGCGATTAAGAACCACCCTGTGACGGGGGCCAGGATTCTGGAGCCGGCCAGGTTTCCGGCGGCGGCGGTCGCGGCCGTGCGGCACCACCACGAGGACTACGGCGGCGGCGGCTACCCGGGCGGCCTGGCAGGGGAGGAGATACCCCTCCTGGCGCGGGTTATCCGCGTGACCGATGCCTACGACGCCATGACATCCGACAGGCCTTACCGGCGCGGAATCACGGCCGCAGAGACAATCGAGGAGCTGCGCCGGGGAGCAGGGCGGCAGTTCGACCCGCGCGTGGTGGAGGCGTTCCTGCGAATACCCGCCCCAGAAATGGAAGAAATTGGACGGGGGGGGGGTACCCTGATTACCCTTCTCACCGAGATTTTGTGCAGTTTGGCGCATTCAGCACATGATTAACAAGATGAAGCCTGCCTGCCGAGCGCGGCGCAGCCAGGCCTGCCTGCGCAGACAGGGACCCGAAGGAGGGAGGTACACGCCTCGCCATAGTTTTCAATGGGTCACCGCTCTTCACAGGGGGCGTCGGCTCTGGCGAAAGCGAAATCCGCCGCTGGATTATTGAAAACGATTGGCTTGAGGCGATAGTTGCCCTGCCGGATCAGCTTTTCTACAATACAGGCATCTATACTTACCTCTGGATTGTTACGAACCGCAAGGAGCCACATCGTAGGGATAGGAATTTGCTTTTAGTTCACCTAAAAGAGAACATGCGCTATATTCTGGCCTTTAGCAGGCAGCTTTACCAGGACCAGCAGCAAAACAGGAAAGAACGTCTGCCGCATTAGAGATATTTCGCCAGTGCCAACTAAATCGTATCGGTCCCAAAGATAGTGATACTTATGTAGAAAGTATTACGGAAGTGACTGCCGGGCAAGCCGAACTTCTGAAAAACCTTGGCCTGGAACATCTCGTGGAAAAAGAGTACTTGAGCAAGGTTCTGGAATATTTTACCATGTAGTAGAGAAAAAAATGTTTTTAGCCCTTTAAAGCCCCATGGCTACGCGACTGGAAAATTTTAACGCCAAACTTGGGTTAGAATGGTCGAAAAGTTGCCGCTGATTCATTTTATACATTGATATTATGTAAATTGTAGTACCGCAGCACAGCCCGGTAAAGGGCTTCCGCTGCCAGTCTGAGGCAGTCATCGGAGCGAAGGATTGTTTCGTCCGCGGCGTTGGTGAGGAAGGCCAGTTCCACCAGGGCTGAAGGTATGCTGGTTTCCCTTATAACGTGGAATGGAGCCTTTTTGACTCCCAGGCTGGGCAGCTTGAGAGCAGCGGAAACTTCCTGCTGGATAAGGGAGGCCAGGTAAAAGCTCTGGGGAGAGGTTTCTTTGTTCTGAAAGTAATAAGTTTCCGTCCCCGAAGCAAATTTATTATTCGGGCTGGCGTTGGCGTGAATACTGATAAACAGGTCGGCCTTGACTCTTTCCGCCAGGGCCACTCTTTCCGCCAGGGTTATTTTGGTATCATTCTGGCGCGTCATTACCACGTTAAAACCCCTGGACTTTAATAATTCGGCCAGGTATAGAGAAACAGTAAGATTAACATTTTTTTCTTTTAAACCACTGAAACCGGTAGCTCCGTGATCCTGCCCTCCATGACCGGGATCGATGACAACAGTTATGTTCCGGGATGGCAGGCCTGGTCCGGCGAAGGAAAGATTGACCGGCTGGGGGCCGGAGATTCCCTGCGAAACCACGTTTATGATGGCGGCATGATCCCCGCTGATCCACCCATAGTCACCGGCTGGAGTGCGGACATAATACCAGCCGTTTTGTTCCTGCAAAGTTAAAAGGTGATTTCCGGAGAAAACCCTGCCTATTTGTGAATATTGAAGCCCCGGGCCGGAACGCACTCTTAAAACATCTACGTTTACAGCGGCAAGGCGAAAGACAGTATCTTCTTTATTCTCCTCATTTCCCTCCAGTTTCTGTGTATACCATCCGGCGATCCACCCCTGCCTTCCATCGGGTAGTTGAACCTGCAGCCAATCCTCCTTTGTTCTATGCAGGACGGTAAGAATTGTATCTCTGGGAATTTCACCCACAGGTGTGTTGTTTAAGCCCGGTTGTTCCCTCAGGCGCAGGGGGCTGGCCGTAACGATTACTTTATAAGGATACTGTTCCCCCTCTTTTACCGGTGTTTGCTGTTGGGAAGACAGTAGTTCCGGTTTTTCTGCAGGCTGGCTTATTTTTTCCGTCTTCGTTTCCGGCGCTTTGGGTATAAATGAGGTGTGCTGGCGGTAAACCCACCCGCTTGTTCCATCGGACAGCCCGGCTAAAAGCCAGTCGCCTTCATGAAAATAAACTGTTATGGTGCTGTTCTGAGGAAGCTGGTTTATCCGCTGGTAATTTAACCCTGGCCCAAGCCTGATATTCAACAGACTGCCTGTGATGGCAGCTTTTTCTCCTATAACAGGAGGGAGCTTGTCCGCCATGCCTGGAGAAAAATTGGTATAGCTGCCGTCAACCCACCCGGTGCTCCCGTCTTTAAGCTTTACGAGAAGCCATTCCCTTTCTCGGAAAAGTACTTCCAGGGGAGTCCCGGAAGGCAGTCCCTGTACCCGTGTATGGGTGATAGAAGGTCCAACCCGTAAATTGAGTAAATTTACTTCCACTTTTATATTAACCGGGCTGCTTACAGCTTCGGCAGCAGAAGGAGTTGTAAGCACTGCTGTAAAAACAGCTGCCAGTATAAAACTTATGTAAAAAATGTTCTTGCACAGGGATTGAACTTTATTTATTTTTAACATATGTATACCCTCCCAAAAGCAAAAAGTCATTTTTAATCATAGTTTTGTTAATTTAGACAAGTTTTGCTAAAATTTTAACATATTTTTGTCTTTTTGTATAGGAGGTAAATTATACCAGCAGTTTAATAGATGAGAACAGTTGGAGAGCAATTATTAAAAAAAGGCCGGTGAAAAGAATGCCGAGTTGACAAGGGAGTCCTCATTAGCTAAAATCAATGTGTAGTTGCCATATTTTATTAAAATTATTTAAGAGTTAAGTAATCAGCTTTAGGAAAGGGGTGGGGAAATGGGCTACAAAGCGCCTCGCGGGACAAGGGATATTCTCCCACAGGAAGCCTCAAGATGGCATATCCTGGAGGAAAAATTTAAGGAGTTATGTTATATTTACGATTTTGCCGAAATTCGCACCCCGATCTTTGAGGAAACCGAGCTTTTTGTGCGCAGTGTAGGAGAAGAAAGCGACGTTGTAAAAAAAGAGATGTATGCCTTTAAAGACAGGGGAGGAAGGGAACTGGCCCTCCGTCCTGAAGGGACTGCCGGAGTGGTACGGGCTTATTTGGAGCACGGAATGCACAATATCACCCAACCTGTGAAGATTTTTTATTACGGTCCCATGTTCCGTTATGACAGGCCCCAGGCAGGCAGGCAGAGGCAATTTTACCAGATGGGTATCGAGGTTTTTGGTACAAAAGAACCCTCAGCCGATGTGGAAGTAATTAAATTTACAGCGGAATTCTTTTTTAAACTTGGTTTTAAAAATCTGAAATTACATATAAACAGTGTGGGATGCCCGCAGTGCAGGCCTTCTTACCAGGAGGATTTAAAAGAATTTGCCCGGGAGAAACTTTCGTCGTTATGCCCGGATTGTCAGAAAAGAGCACTGCTTAATCCCCTGCGTCTTTTAGATTGCAAGACAGAAAGCTGCAGGAATCTGATGAACGATTCCCCCCAAATAGATGGTTATTTTTGTAATTCCTGCCGCGAGCACTTTAGCGAAGTGTTAAAGCTTTTAAAAGTTTTAAATGTATCATATTACGTAGATCCACGTCTGGTTAGAGGGCTTGATTACTATACCAATACGGCTTTTGAGTTTATCTCTGAGAATATTGGCGCCCAGGGCTCTCTGGGGGGTGGGGGACGTTACGACAACCTGGTGGAAAGTTGTGGAGGCCCGCCTGTCCCCGGGGTAGGCATGGCTGTGGGTGTGGAAAGAATAGTACTGGCCATGGAGAAAGAGGAATTTTCGCTGGGAAAAAATGAACCCGAAGGCGTTTTTTTGGCTATTGACGGCCATGATTTCCGTGAAGAAGGCCTGATCATGCTTTACTCCATGCGCGAAAAGGGTTTGAGGGCGGAAATCGATTACTTGAACCGCAGCTTAAAAGGCCAGATGAAATTTGCACACCGCAGCGGATTTCGTTATGTGATTATTTTAGGGAGGGAAGAAAAGCTTAAAAATGAGGTTAAGCTTAGGGATATGCTCAAAGGGGAGCAGCTGGAACTTTCCTATGAAGAAGCCCTTATTTTTTTAATAGCGGAAAGGGGACACACCTTTTTCAGAGGAATGTCCCCATGTAGCGAAAAGAATAATTGAGCATAAGTAAATAAGTTAAGAATAAGTTAAGTGCCAGGCACCTAAAGGAAGGGGGTAAAGCCCAGGTGGGCTGAAATTTTTATGCGCTTAAAAAGGACTCATTACTGCGGTCTGTTAACCAAAGAGGATATAAATGAAAAAGTGGTTCTAGCCGGCTGGGTACAAGGGAAAAGGGATCATGGCGGGCTGATATTTCTTGATTTGCGGGATCGTTACGGGATAGTCCAGGTCGTTTTCGATTCCCAGCAAAATGTCTCCTTTTTTAACCAGGCGGAGAAGCTGCGCTCTGAGTACGTTATGGCTGTGAAAGGTGAAGTTAAACACCGTTCACCGGAAACCGTCAACCCTAACCTGGCCACGGGAGAGATAGAGATATATGCTGAAGACCTGGAAGTGTTTAACCCTTCTCAGACACCGCCTTTTTATATTGAAGATGGTATTGACACCGATGAAAACCTGCGCTTAAAATACCGTTATTTGGATTTGCGGCGCTTTGAAATGCAGCGCTCTCTCCAGATGCGCCACAAGGTCATGATGTCGACCAGGGAATATCTGGATAAGCACGGTTTCTGGGAAATCGAAACGCCAATGTTAACCCGCAGTACACCGGAAGGGGCTCGTGACTACCTGGTGCCAAGCCGGGTTTCTCCAGGCAGTTTTTTTGCTTTGCCTCAATCGCCGCAGCTGTTTAAACAACTTCTCATGGTTTCCGGAATGGACAGATATTTTCAGATTACCCGTTGTTTTCGTGACGAAGATCTCCGGGCTGATCGGCAACCTGAATTTACCCAGGTAGACATTGAGATGTCCTTTTGTACTAATCAGGATATTATGAAAGAAATGGAAGGGCTCATAAGTCATATTTTCAAACAGGTACTGCATAAAGAATTGAGTACCCCCCTGGAAGTTATTACCTACAAGGAAGCCATGGAGCGCTTTGGTTCCGATAAACCCGATACCCGTTTTGCCATGGAGATTGTGGATATTTCAGAAATCGCCGGGCAGTCCCAGTTTCAAGTTTTTAAAGGAGTTCTGGAAAAAGGCGGAGCCGTAAAAGGTTTGAATGCCCGCGGGTGTGGGCACTTCAGCCGCAAAGAACTGGATGATTTAACCTTGCAGGTGCAGTTATGGGGAACTGGCGGCCTGGCCTGGATAATTTTAACAAAGGATGATTATAAAACCCCCATTGCCAAATTCTTTACCTCCTCGCAGCTGGCCGAAATTAAAGCTAAAATGCAGGGGGAACCGGGGGATCTTTTATTTTTTGTGGCAGATCAATGGGAAACGTCCTTGAAGGTTCTGGGGCAGCTCAGACTTTCCCTGGCCGAACGGTTGGAGTTAATTCCAGATGACAAGGATCATTTTCTCTGGGTGATAGACTTTCCCCTGGTGTCTTATGACCAGGAAGAAAAAAGGTACTTGGCTAACCACCATCCTTTTACTGCACCGCTGGATGAAGAGACCTCCTTGTTGGATGAGGATCCTTTAAGAGCACTGTCCCAGGCTTATGACCTGGTTTATAATGGTGTCGAAGTTGCCGGGGGAAGTGTACGTATTCATAAAAGAGAAATTCAGGAGAAAATATTTAACCTGTTGGGCATAAACGCTGTGGAGGCTGAGGAGAAGTTCGGGTTTTTTCTGAAAGCCTTCGAATACGGGGTTCCCCCGCACGGAGGTATTGCTTTCGGTCTTGACCGCTTAGTTATGCTTATGGCTGGCAAAAAAAGCATCAGGGATGTTATTCCTTTTCCTAAAACAGCGGGAGGAACATGCCTGCTTACCGGTGCCCCTGCACCGGTTTCCCCAGAACAGCTGAAAGAGCTGCATATTTCCACCATATTGAGGGACAATAAGAAGGAAAAGGTGCGATGAACAAAAATTAACCAGCTTATAATTGCGTAATTGTCGAATCTTTCTCTTGCTAAAAACCTGTGTTTATGCTATCATAATATTGCTATCATAATATTGCAAAATATTACATCTTAAAAAATACCCTACTGTGCACGTGAAAAGTCGCTAAAGTTTTGAGCTAACACTGATGATACGGGAGCCTAACTTTATGTGTGGCGTAGAAGCCCCAGGTTTTAAGGGGACCTATAAAGCATGTAAGAGGGCACCCACCTGCTGGGAGAGCAGTTCAAAACAACGACTCCCACGTCATGGTGGGGTTATTTTTTTGTAGGGGTTTTTTAAAAACTTATATGCTTTAAAAGAATATGCTATAATAAACATAGTTTTTTTGGAAAAAAGGGTAGCTTAACCATAGGGGGTGAGGAAAGTTGTCTATTCAGCAGACTCTGGAAAAAATACTGCGCCAGGTTAAAGAGGGCATGCATCCCAGCGATCTTGTGGACCTGGTAGATGAGCTAAATGATGAGCAGAAAAAAGAACTTTTTGAGCTCCTTTCCGATGAAGAGGCTGCCCTTATTATTCAGGAAATGGAAGAATTTGACCGGGTCTCTTTATTGAAGCTGCTGACAAAGCACCGGGCTTCAGCCATTCTTAAGGAGATGGCTATCGATGACGCCACGGATTTGCTGGGGGAGCTTCCCTCTGAAGAAGCAAGGGAGCTTCTGTTACTTATTGAAGAAGAGGCAGAAGAAATACGGGGTTTGCTGAAATATCCCGAAGATACCGCCGGCGGTATTATGACTACGGATTTTATTTCCCTGCCGGAAGACATTCCCGTTGAAGAAGCCATTATCCGCCTGCGTGAAGTTGCCCCGGAGGCAGAAATCATTTACTACGTTTATATTGTTGATACCCAGACCAAGTTAAGCGGAGTTATTTCCCTGCGTGATTTAATTGCCGCCCAGGACGGGACTTTACTTAAGGAAATAATGTACCGTAATGTGATCAGCGTACCTGCCAATATGGACCAGGAAGAGGTCGCCCGGGTCGTGGCCCGCTATGACTTACTGGCTGTACCTGTTGTAGATGAAGAACAGCGCCTGCTGGGAATCATCACTGTAGACGATATCCTGGACGTAATCGAAGAAGAGGCCACCGAAGATATATACCGTTTAGCAGGGACTGGTGAGGTGGAAGGGGTAAATATTCTTGATGCCTCTGTTTTCAGCCTGGCCGGCAAAAGATTGCCCTGGCTGCTAATCTGCCTTCTGGGGGGGCTTCTTTCAGGAAGTGTTATCGGAGCCTTTGAAGCAACACTGCAATCCATAGTGATCCTGGCTGTTTTTATCCCGGTGATTATGGATATGGGTGGTAATGTGGGGACCCAGTCCTCAACAATTTTTGTTCGGGGTCTGGCCACCGGTGAGATTGAACCCAAGGATGTCTGGAGCTATTTTTTTCGTGAAGTTAAAGTGGGCCTGACCATGGGCTTAACCAATGGTATTATTATTGCGCTTGCGACCCTGTTCTGGCAGGGGATACCGGTGCTGGGTCTTATCGTGGGCTTGGCTATGTTTTTTACCATTACGCTGGCAGCTCTAATCGGAATCCTGGTACCCATAATTTTTAACCATTACGGAATTGACCCCGCCATATCGGCAGGACCCTTTGTTACCACCATCAAAGATGTGACCGGCTTGTTAATTTATTTCTATACTGCTTCCATGTTTTTAAGGTATTTAATCTAATCTTTTGTCGAGACAGGGTAGAACCGTGTTTTTTCCCTTTGGACCTTTTTCTCTCCTGAATGTCGTAGTTAATGAGAAAATCGGGATTTATTCAAAACACCAGCAAAAAATGCTGGTGTTTTTTTATGGTTTTTGGGTTCCCCCACTTTTCAGAAATTTTTTTAACCATAAAAGGCGCTAAATCTTAAAATTAAACGACGGCATTCCCCCTTTTTTATACCGTTCCTTTAACTAATTTAAACATAATTAAAGATAAAGTTACAGAAAAAAGAAGATTATTACATATATCTTACTACTTTTTTCTATAAATTTTTAATATTTTTTTTTAATTAAAAGCAGGAATTTCTAAAAGGGGGTAGAATATAAAATGAAAGTGGTTTAATGTGGTGCAAAGTGGTGGATTATCCGGGACATTTTCTTGCAGGTGGGGATGCAGATCATGTTAATAGGTGAATATTACCATACACTTGACAACAAGGGTCGCGTCATAGTCCCTTCCCGTTTACGTGAAGAACTGGGGGAAAAGTTTATTATTACTCGCGGGCTGGATAACTGTCTTTTCCTTTACCCTATGCAGGAATGGAAAAACCTGGAGAGAAGGCTCAAAAGTTTACCTTTTACCAAGTCTGAAACCAGGGCTTTTATGAGGTTGTTTTTTTCCGGGGCTTCAGAGGTGGATATAGACAAACAGGGGCGTATTTTGCTTCCACCGCTTCTCAGGGAACATTCCCATCTCCAAAAAGACGTGGTTTTTATCGGTGTATCCAACCGGGCTGAGATTTGGAGTAAAGAGATCTGGGAAGAATATAACCATAAATCGGACCTGTCTTTTGAACAGGTTGCGGAGAACCTGGTAGATTTCCAGTTTTAAGTTTAAAGGAGTGGGAATATGGTTCCTGAAGGCAGGAACTATCGCCATACTCCGGTTATGTTACCGGAAGTGCTTGAATACCTGGAACCTGTTCCGGGAAAAATTGTGATCGATGCGACCCTTGGGGGGGGAGGACACGCCGAATTTATCCTAAAACAGCTGTTACCTGGTGGAAAATTAATAGGTATCGATCATGATTACGATGCCCTTGAGGCAGCCCGGACCCGCCTTTCGCCTTTTGGCCGGGCATTTCATCCGGTAAAAGCTAATTTCAGTAAGATAGGCGAAGTAATTGGACAACTTGACCTGGAAGGCATAGACGGCTTGTTACTCGATCTCGGGGTCTCTTCTTACCAGTTGGATTGCCCCGGGCGGGGTTTTTCTTACCGGGACGATGTTTTCCTTGATATGCGCATGGACCAGGATTTACCACAAACTGCTGCGGGGCTTTTAAGGGATTTATCCCAGCAGCAACTGGCCGGGATTTTTCGGGAATACGGGGAGGAAAAGTGGGCTGGGCGTATTGCCTCTTTAATTGTTAAATACCGTCTCAGCAAGGGGCCTGTAGCTTATAGTAAACAGCTTGTGGAAATAATCAGGGCTGCTGTTCCCGCCGCGGCCAGGCGCAGAGGTGGTCATCCGGCTAAACGGGTTTTCCAGGCCTTACGTATTGCCGTAAATAATGAGCTCCACAGTCTGGAAGCGGGTTTAAGACAGGGGATTGAGGCCTTGCGCCCGGGAGGGAGAATTGTCATAATTTCCTATCACTCCCTGGAGGATGAAATTGTTAAAAAGCAGTTTAAAGAAAGTGCGCAAAAGTGTGTTTGCCCGCCGGGAATACCGGTATGCAGGTGCGATAAAGTGCCGGTTATAAAAATATTAACTAAAAAACCCCTTTATGCCAGTAAAGAAGAAGTAGCAGAAAATTCCAGGGCCAAAAGCGCCCGTTTAAGATCAGCAGAAAAGTTAGCATAACTATTTCAAAGTTCTAAGTAGATTGGCAGGTGAATAAGTTGTTAGTAGCAAAAGATAATCCAAGATCAGGTTATTTCCCGGAGCAGAAATCAAGAAGCAACTTTGTTCCCGAACCCGGAAGGTATGATTTTCCTTCTGCAAGACCGAAGAGGGTTTATTCGCCGCGTGAAAGTATGTTGTTATGCGGCTTGCTCTTATGTTTAATCATAATCAGTGTGGGAATTATCAGCCAGTACGGCCGGATAGTTGCCGGTAATTACCAGCTCCAGCAAATGCGCAGGGAAATCACCTTATTACAGGAAGAAAGAGAGTATCTGCGTATCGAGGTAAAGCGTCTAAGTTCCCTGGAACGAATTGAAACTATTGCTATTAACGAGCTGGGTTTGCAATACCCGGAAAAAAGGCAATGGCTGATCCTTTCTGCAAGAGGGAACTAACTCTGCTGTAGAAAGAGAGGAAAAATGGTTAGGGATACTACTTCAAATTTACATATACGCAGGAGACTTTTGTTTATTTTTTTTCTCACGATTTTGATAATTGCCGCCCTGATCTTCCGGCTTGGTTGGGTACAGTTTGTTATGGCCGGGGAATTACAGCAGAAAGCATGGGAGCAATGGAACCGAAGTATACCGACGCGCTCCTCCAGGGGTAACATTTACGACCGTAACGGGCGCTTGCTGGCCGGAAGTGCTACTGTGGAAACTGTCGTAGCCGTTCCTCCCCAGATTGAGGACCCTGTTTTTACTGCCCGTGTCCTGGCACCTATCCTGGGGATGACTGAGGAGCGGGTTTATGAGCTTATTACCCAGGAACGCGCTGCCGTTTATGTAAAAAGAAAGGTTGAAGAAGAAGTCACGAAAGAGATTAGACTTTTAAACCTGCCCGGTATTACTTTTACTCACGAGACAAAAAGATTTTACCCTAATGGCAGCCTTTTATCCCAGCTTTTAGGTTTCGTGGGGATGGATCAGGGCTGGGCAGGACTGGAAATATACTATGAAGAGCTGTTAAAAGGCCGGGATGGACATATTGTTTTCCCTACCGATAACAAGGGAAGAGAGATTCCGGGGGTACGCCGCTATATCCCTCCCAAAGAGGGAATGGATCTGTATTTGACTATAGATGAGACCATTCAGTTTATAGTGGAAAGAGAACTTTCCAGGGCCATGATCGAATTTGATCCGGAAAGGGTAATGGCAATAGCTGTGAATCCGAAAACGGGTGAAATCCTGGCAGCAGCTTCCAAGCCGGATTTTGATCCCAATGATTATAATAAATATATTAAAGATTACTGGAGATTGTATCCTGTCACAGATACCTTTGAACCCGGTTCCACTTTTAAATTGGTAACCCTGTGTGCTGCTGTTGAAGAAAACATTTATAATGAAAATGAATATTTCTTCTGTTCGGGTTCCGTTACCATAGCCGGTCACACCATAAGGTGCTGGACCTCGCATAAGGGCGGGCACGGTTCCATATCTTACCTGGAGGCTGTCCTGGGTTCCTGTAACCCGGCTTTTATACGGCTGGGGGAAAGGCTGGGCCCGGAAAGGATGTTTCAATACATACGTGCCTTTGGTTACGGTACCAAATCAGGCCTGGATTATCCCGGTGAAGGAACGGGTTTAATTTTCCGTCCTGGACAGATAGGTCTCCTGGAACTGGCTACCTCTTCCTTTGGCCAGGGAATTTCTGTAACACCCTTGCAGCAGGTCATGGCCGTTTCCGCCATTGCCAATGGCGGGTACTTGCTGCGCCCCTATGTTATCAGGGAGATCCGGGATGATCAGGGGGGAGTTGTGGAGAAGAGAGCACCGGAAATTATAAGGCAGGTTATTTCCAGGGATACCTCAAAACGCGTTACTTTAATTATGGAGGAAGTGGTAAAGCAGGGCAGCGGTGTAAATGCTACGATTGAAGGCTACCGTATCGCCGGGAAAACAGGCACGGCACAGAAGGTCGGGCCAGGCGGAGTTTATATGTCCGACGCATACATACTGTCTTTTATCGGTTTTGCTCCCGCGGAAGACCCCCAGGTGCTGCTTTACATAGCGGTGGATGGTGCCAAGAGAGGGCCCCAGTGGGGCTCTCAGGTCAGTGCTCCTTTGTTCCGGGCCATTATCAAAGATGTTCTTTCCTACCTGGAGATTTCTCCATCGCAGTTTCCCGGAAAACAGGAAGTAAAGCTGATAGAAGTCCCTGAGTTAAAGGGTTTGACTGTGGATGAAGCAGGAGCACTGCTGGATACCCGGGGTTTGCTTTTGAAGCTGGTGGGAAAAGACGGTATTATTAAGGACCAGACGCCCAAATCTGGCGCACAGGTTCCTATGCAGACGGGTATAATAGTTTACCTGGAAGATCTCTGGGACGATGAAAATCCGGAACAGGTTCGTGTACCCGATCTAAAGGGTATGACGGTAAAAGAAGTCGGGGAGATATTAAGCCGGCTAAATTTAAAAATGGAGCCTGTCGGGTCCGGTGTTGTCGTTAAGCAGGAGCCGGCTGCAGGGAAGCTTAAAAGAGGTACTGCTGTAAAAGTTTATTTCTCGTCTCCTCTCCAATAATATGGTGGAAATTATTTATTGTTTACATAAGAGGAAAAGTAAGGGTATATAATAGAGGTAGATAAATATTTAATGTTAAGTTTGCCGGAGAAGAAGGGGAAAATTGTGGAGATAGTCAAGGAACTCAGCGAGTTGTTAAAGTTCATCCATGTCATTAAGGTAGAGGGACAAATCCATATCCCGGTCAGAGGTCTGGCCTACCATTCCGGTCGTGTTCAGCCCGGGTATATTTTTTTCTGCCTGAAGGGAAGCAAAGTTGATGGTCATGAATTTATACCACAGGCCGTAGATGCCGGGGCGGTAGCCGTAGTTTTGGAAAAAGAGCGGGAAGTCCGGGGAGCAGCTAAAATTCTTGTTTCCAGTGTAAGGGCGGCTATGGCGGCTATTTCGCAAATATTTTTCGATTCGCCTTCTCAAAGACTCAGGCTTATCGGTGTTACGGGAACGAACGGGAAAACTACCACCACTTACCTCATAGAAGCTGTTATGGCAGCCCAGAATTATAAAACAGGGTTGCTGGGGACAGTAAAATATAAAGTAGGTTCTGAAAACCTGCCTGTAATGGCGACTACTCCCGAAGCTCCCGATTTGCAGAAGATGCTGCGAATTATGGTAGATAGCGGAGTAAGTTTTGCTGTTATGGAGGTTTCTTCTCATGCCCTGGAGTTAAACAGGGTTTCGGGTTGTGATTTTGATACGGTTGTACTTACCAATGTAACTGAAGATCACCTGGATTTTCACCAGACATATGAAAGATACCTTGCTGCCAAGGGAAAGCTTTTTTCCCAACCGGGGGGCAGTTTTCTTAAAGGTACAACCCCGCGTTTTACCGTTCTTAACAGGGATGATACCAACTATGAGTACTTCCTGAGGCAGTCCACAGTCCAGTCTGTTTCTTACGGTATTAAGAATCATGCTGAGGTTCAGGCGCAGAATATTGAGGTAACAGGTGATGGAGTAAAATATCGGGTGGTATCTCCCTGGGGAGAGGAGTATTTTTCTCTCAGGCTTACGGGGTATTTTAACATCTATAATACCCTGGCAGCAACTTCTGTAGCTCTTCTGGAGGGGGTTCCTCTTCAGGCCATTAAAGAGGTGCTGGAAAGCGTGACGGGGGTACCCGGCCGTTTTGAAAGGGTGGATATGGGCCAGGATTTCCTGGTCATCGTTGATTATGCTCATACTCCCGATGGACTGGATAATATTTTACAAACTGCCAGGGGTTTTGCCCGGGGGAAAATTATTACTATTTTCGGTTGTGGAGGAGAAAGAGACAGGGCCAAAAGGCCCGTTATGGGTAGAATAGCCGGTAAATACAGCGATTATTGTATTCTGACTTCTGATAACCCCAGGGGGGAGGATCCATGGCAGATAATTAATGAGGTTGAGGCTGGACTGCAAGAGGTAAAAGCACTGGGGAGCGGGTATACCGTCCAGCCCGATCGTTATGAAGCTATTAAACTGGGTATCGAGCTGGCCAGGGCTCGTGACATAGTGATTATTGCCGGCAAAGGGCATGAGAACTACCAGATATTCAGTGATTATACCATTCCGTTCAGTGATCGGGAAGTGGCAGCGGGAATAATTGAACAGAGGCTGAAAAAAAGGGTTTAAAGGGGGAAAATATGCTTTTCTCAGTTGAAGAGGTTTTGAATGTAACCGGAGGGAAGCTATGGTTGGGGGATTTAAAGGGTTCTTTCCATGGAGCTGTTATTGATTCCCGGGAAGCCGGAGGCGGGGAACTTTTTTTCCCTTTACAGGGCGAAAAAGAAAATGGCCATAAGTTTATTCTTGATGCCTTAACTAGAGGAGCTAACGGCTCCCTTCTAGAGGAGGAACAAATTCCCCGTTTTACTGCGCAGTCTTTTCCGCCCGGGAAATCGGTAATTACCGTTAAAGACAGCCTCCAATCCCTGCAAAAGCTGGCCGGTTATCATCGCGGTAAATTTTCACTTTCCCTGGTAGCTGTGACGGGAAGTAACGGTAAGACAACTACAAAGGATTTTATTGCTTCTGTTCTTTCGACCCGGTATAATGTGCTTAAAACGGAAGGAAATCTTAACAATCACCTTGGTCTGCCCCTGATGCTCTTGCGTTTGAAAAAAGAGCACCAGGCCGCCGTACTGGAGCTGGGGATGAGCGGCCTGGGAGAGATAGCCCTGCTTACTTCGCTATGCAGACCTGACCTGGGTGTAATTACCAATATCGGAGAAGCTCATCTGGGGCTTCTGGGAAGCAAAGAGAATATTGCCAGGGCTAAGGGAGAACTCCTGGTTAACATGGATTCCCGGGGCAAAGCAATTTTAAATGGAGACGACCCTTTTTTAAAGCAAATGGGCAGGGAGTTCGCCGGCCAAACTTTCTATTATGGCTTTACTGAGGGGACGAGCCTGAGAGTTTTAAATTCTTTTATGGATAATGGGGGTTATAAATTCGAGGTTTTGCTTCCCGACAGCAGGGTGGAAAGTTTTTGGATTTCTTTGCCGGGAAAACATAATGTTTATAATGCCCTGGCAGCAATAGCGGTAGGCCTCGATTTCTCCCTCAGTCTTCAGGACATTAAAGAAGGATTGGCTGAAAGCGTTTTTTCCAGGATGAGGATGGAAAAAACGCCGGTAAAAAGCGGTTTTTGGGTTATAAATGATGCTTATAATGCCAATCCTACGTCTATGAAGTATTCTCTGCAATCTTTAAAAGAACTGGCCCGAAATAATGTCAAAATTGCTATTCTGGGAGATATGTTCGAACTGGGCCCTGCAGCAGAGGATAGGCATTATGAGCTGGGGAGAATCCTGGCCGATCTGGGGATAGACTATCTAATCAGCGTAGGCAGGCTGGCTGTTTGGATAGCACAAGGAGCCGGAGATGCGGGCTTGCCTCCGGAGAGAATTTTTCTGGCCGGTAACCACGAGGAAGCTGTTAAGCATGTTGATTCCCTCAATTTACCGGGATCCTATATTCTTATCAAGGGTTCAAGGGGCATGCAGATGGAAAAAATTGCCGGGGAGTTGTTAAAAAAATACAATTAGAACTTTTAAAAAGGAGAACTAACCTGTGACGTTACCGGTATATTCCGCGGCGATGGTTGCTTTTTTGTTAAGTGTAATTATCTGTCCCCTTTATATCAAATATTCCCGCCGCCGGCGTTATGGACAGCAGATAAGAATGGATGGGCCCCGGGGGCACTTCCATAAAGCCGGCACCCCTACCATGGGAGGCGTTGTATTTTTACTTTCTCTGTTAATAACAACGATTTTTTTCGCCCCAAAGACGCCTTTGCTTTTGGTGGCCCTTTTTATGATTTTCAGCAGTGCTTTTTTAGGTTTTATGGATGATTACCAGAAAGTTGTCCGCCGCCGTTCCCTGGGGCTTAAAGCCAGGGAAAAGCTGCTGGGACAGTTTATTTTTGCGCTGTTCTTCTATTTTGTGCTGCTCGCTTTGGGCCATTCTACCGTGGTCGATATACCTTTTACGGCAATACAGGTTAATTTTGGATATTTTTATCCTTTACTTATATTTGCCATGATGATGGCTACTTCTAATGCTGTAAATCTAACCGATGGCATTGACGGCCTGGCGGGGGGGACGGCCATACTGGCGCTCCTGGCCTTTCTCTTCCTGGCGTCACTGCAGGGATTACAGGAGATAGTTTATTTTTGTGGAGCTCTTATCGGAGCTTGCTTTGGTTTTTTAATTTTTAACCTGCACCCGGCCCGTGTCTTTATGGGGGATGTAGGTTCTTTATCCCTGGGAACAGCACTTGCCGTGGTTGCCATTTTAACAAAAGCCGAATTTTCCCTTATTATTATTGGGGGGGTTTTTGTGCTGGAAACCCTTTCCGTAATAGTACAGGTAATATCTTTCCGGTTGACAGGAAAAAGAATATTTCTAATGAGCCCCCTGCATCATCATTTTGAAATGAAGGGATGGTCCGAGTGGCATGTAGTAACGGGATTTTGGGCCCTGGGCTTTTGCTTCGCTGTACTGGGACTTCTGGAATTTACACCTATTCTGAGGTGGTAGGATATGATCGAAAAGATTAAAGGTAAAAAGGTCCTGGTTCTGGGGCTGGCCAGAAGCGGCCGGGCTGCTGTTCAACTGCTGGTAAAGGCGGGAGCCTCCAGGGTTGTAGCCAATGATCATCAGGAACTGCAGCTGCTGCCAAGGGAAATAGTGGAAGAATATCAGAAGCACCCCCGGATAGAATTGGCAGCTGGAGGCCATCCTGAAAGTTTGCTGGAAGGGGTAGCTCTTATTATTAAAAGCCCAGGAATCAAACCGGGGCTGGCCCTGCTGCAAAAGGCCAGGGAGAAAGGCATCCCCGTTTGTTCGGAAATAGAGCTCGCCTTCCATTTTAGTGCAGTGCCTTTTATCGGCATTACCGGGACAAACGGGAAGACAACAACTGCCTCCCTGACCGGAGATATTTTCAGGCGGCAGTTTCCAGGCGTTTATGTCGCAGGAAACATCGGTTTTCCTCTTTGCGAGGCGGTTATGGAGGCTTCGAAGGGAGATATTATTATTGCGGAATCGAGCAGTTTCCAACTGGAGGACATTAGAAATTTCCGGGTGCATATTGCTGCTGTCTTGAATATTACTCCCGATCATTTGGATTACCATGAATCCATGGAAAACTATGTGGATGCCAAAAGGAAAATTCTTTTAAACCAGAATAGCGATGACTGGGCCGTGCTTAACTGGGATGATCCTCTGGTCAGGACTTTCAGCTCTTATATAAAGGGGAAAATGCTGCCTTTCAGCCGCAGAGAAGAACTTAATCCCGGGGTGTGTCTCAGGGATAATAACATTTTTATAAACAATGGCTTGGATATGTTTCTGGTCTGCCCTGCCGGGGAAGTAAAGATCCCAGGTCTTCACAACCTGGAAAATGCCCTCGCGGCTGTTGCCATTTCCTGGGCCGGAGGCGTTAAAGTGGAAAATATAGCTTTGTCTCTAAAAACTTTTCCGGGTGTTCCTCATCGCCTGGAGAAAGTTGAAGAGATAGGAGGAGTAACTTTCATCAATGATTCCAAAGGGACAAATCCTGATGCTACTTTAAACGCGTTGCGAGCTCTTCCCGGCCCCAAGATCCTTATCGCAGGGGGGCTGAACAAAGGAAGTGATTTCCGCCACCTGGCGCAGGTCATGGCAGGAGAAGGGGTTAAAAGCCTGGTCCTCCTTGGCGAAACGGCTTCCCTTATTGCTTCAGCCGCCCGTATGGAAGGGCTTAAAGATGTGTATGTTGTTCCGGACTTGCAGGCGGCGGTTTTAAAGGCATTTACTTCGGCCGTGCCTGGAGATACAGTGCTTCTTTCCCCGGCCTGTGCCAGTTGGGATATGTTTAAAAACTTCGAAGAACGGGGTGAGCTTTTTAAATCCGCAGTAATCTCTTTAAAGGAGGGCCTTGAAAGTGAAAAGAGCCCCCACTGAGCGTGACTTAAGAAAACCACCGGATTTTACCGTTTTTTTTACCGTCCTTATTTTAGCCGGTTTTGGGCTGATCATGGTTTTCAGCGCCAGCTATATAACATCACTGGAATCCAGGGGAGACGCCTTTTTTTTCCTCCGGCGCCAGGTTTTTTGGGTGATCCTGGGCCTGGTGGGCATGATTACCACGGCTAACTTCAGCTACTGGAAATGGCGTAAAATGGTTCCCGCACTTCTTATTTTAAATTTTTTGCTCCTGCTGGTCGTGTATATTCCCGGGGTGGGTATGGAAATTAACGAGGCCAGACGCTGGATTGCTCTGGGAGGATTTACGATACAACCTTCGGAGTTTAGCAAGCTTGCTCTCGTTCTTTTTACAGCAGCTTTTTTGAGCAAGAAAAACCTGAACATGGAAAACTTCTGGAGCAGCAGTTTTATTCCCCTGGCAATGACGGGGGGCACATTTTTGCTTATTCTGGATCAGCCTGACCTGGGGACAGCGCTGGCCCTGGCTGCAGTAGTCGGTATAATTATATTTGCCGCCGGTATACCGTTTAAACAATTGATGTATCTTATTTTTACCAGTCTCCCTGTTTTTGTTTATTTAACATTAAATGAGCCTTACCGGATGCGTCGAATTTTTTCTTTTTTGGATCCCTGGGCTGATCCACTGGATACGGGTTATCATATTATCCAGTCTCTTTATGCCCTGGGACCGGGAGGGCTTTTTGGGGTGGGTTTAGGCCGGAGCCGTCAGAAATTATATTATCTTCCTGAACCGCAAAACGACTTTATTTTTGCTATTATTGGCGAAGAACTGGGCTTTCTTGGCGCTGTTACCATCATGCTGCTTTTCTTCATTCTTTTCTGGAGAGGATTCAAAACTTCGCTGATGGCGCCGGACGCTTTTGGAAGCCTTCTGGCTGCCGGTATAACGGCCATGGTGGCGGTGCAGGCCTTAATAAACATCGGTGTGGTAACCGGCTCTATCCCTATTACCGGTATTAACCTGCCCTTTATAAGCGCAGGGGGGAGTTCTCTCTTTTTTACCATGTGCGGGATGGGTATATTAATGAATATCTCAAGGTATAACCGCTAGTTGGGAGGAAAGCAGGTTGCGTGTAATTCTTACGGGTGGTGGGACAGGCGGGCATATATATCCAGCCCTGGCCCTGGCACGATATCTAAAAAAAGTTAACCCCGGGGCAGAAATATTATTCGTAGGGGCAAGTGGAGGCATGGAAGAAAAAATAATCCCGGAGTCTGGTTTTCGTTTAATAACACTTCCCGTTAGGGGCCTTCCCCGCAGGTTAAATTTGCATTTGCTTAAAACTTTTTATATGCTGGGGAAAAGCAGTACCCTGGCCAGAGAAATAATTGAAGAATTCCGACCGGATTTTGTGGTGGGAACGGGGGGATATGCAGCCGCCCCCATTATCCTGGCGGCTCTCTTCCAACGCAAAAAAGTAATTATTCATGAACAAAATGTCATCCCGGGGGTAACAAACCGTTTAGTAGCTCCCTGGGTTTTTAAAGTCTGCCTTTCCTTTGAGGCTTCACGTAAATATTTTTTAAAACGTTCTAATCTATGTGTCACGGGTAATCCCCGGGCTTCAGAGGTTGGACATCTAGAGAAAAAAACCGCCCGGCAGATATTAAATATGGATGTTAATTTGCCTTTCTTACTGGCTGTGGGCGGCAGCAGGGGCGCTGCCAGGCTTAACCAGAGTATGGTCGAATTTCTGTTAAGGGCTTCCGGGAATAAAAACGTTCAGATTTTGTATATAACGGGAGAAATATATTACGAAGAAATAATGGCAAGGCTCAAGGCCAGTAAAATAATGGAAATTTATGGCGGCCGCCTGCAGGTCCGCCCTTACCAGCAGGAAATGTCCCTGGCCCTGGCTGCAGCCGATCTGGTTATCACCAGGGCAGGGGCTACCACCCTGGCGGAAATAACAGCCCTGGGGATCCCTGCCATCATTATTCCTTCGCCCAATGTTGTTCATAATCACCAGATGGTAAATGCCCGGGAACTTTCCAGGCAGGAGGCTGCTGTTGTCATTGAGGAGGAAAATTTAAGCGGGCAGGCTTTGCAGGAAGAAGTATATGCCCTGTTACAAAATCCTGCAAGGCTGGTGCAGATGCAGGAAAACTGTAATAAATTAGGGTATCCGGAAGCGTCGGGAAATATTTACAAACTTATGCTTCTTTAAAAGAACAGTGGACAAGTGCCAAAAAGGCACGACACTTTTATTAGTTGCATAACATATAGTATGAAAAAGGAAGGTTCGATTATTTTAAAATTCGGGGTGTTTTATAAATTGGATTGGCAGGAAAAGTTAGACCGGATTTTAAGCAAGCGTTTCCTAAAAGACGAACCAATGTCACTGCATACTTCTTTAAAAATTGGCGGCCCGGCAGATTTTTTGGTTTTTCCCCAGAATAGAGATGAACTGTGCCGCGTGCTGGAACTGGCCGGGGAGCATAATATTCCCCTTTTTGTCCTGGGTCAGGGTACTAACCTGCTGGTTAAAGACGGCGGAATCAGGGGAATAGTTATAAGCCTGGCTGACATGTGCTCCTCCTGTGATTTTTCAAATCACGGTTTCAGGGCAGGGGCGGCATTGCCCCTGTGGAAGCTGGGGTGGGAAGCCGCCAACAAGGGGCTGTCGGGACTGGAATTTACAACAGGGATACCCGGGAGCCTGGGAGGAGCCATATATATGAATGCCGGCGCATACGGGACTTCCATTAGTGAACTGATCCGCGAGGTTTCCACAATTGATTTTGCCGGAAACTACCTGCTGCGCTCCCGGGAGGGACTGGAGTTTGCTTATAGATGGAGCACCTTTCAGGAAGAGAAGGTTATTATACTGGAAGGGGTTCTGGAACTTGTTCCCGGAGATAAAAATGAAATAATGCAGCGGGTAAAGGCGATCCAGGAGGACAGATCAGCTAAACACCCGCATTTTCCCAGTGCGGGCAGCGTTTTTCGTAATCCTCCCGGGAAACCGGCCGGATTTCTTATTGAACAGGTAAATTGTAAGGGCATGGCAGCCGGAGGCGCCCAAGTTTCTCTTCAGCATGGAAATTTTATTATTAACAGGGGAAATGCTACCGCTGGCGATGTTTTAACTCTCATGGAGCTGGTCAAACAAAAGGTTAAAGATACTTTCCAGGTAGAGCTGGAACCGGAAATAAGGGTTATTGGAGAAAACGGCGGTGAACAGGGGAGAAGAAAAGATGGAAAAGTTCGTTATTGAAGGAGGCAACAGGTTAGAGGGTTCTTTGTCCGTAAAAGGAGGCAAGAACTCCATACTTCCTATTTTGGCTGCCGCCGTTCTCTGCAGCAGCAGTGAAGGCGTGGAGCTGTATAACATACCTGATATTGTCGATATGCATGTTATGACCAAAATATTGCAGTCTCTGGGTGCCAGGGTTAAATATAAAAACAACACGCTGCTGGTAAATGTGGAGGATTTGCAAAGTTATACCATCTCTGATGAACTTATGAGGGAAATGCGCTCCTCTATTTTTCTTATGGGACCACTTCTGGCGCGTCTGGGAAAAGTAAGGGTTACGTACCCTGGAGGGTGTGCCATTGGCCCCCGTCCCATTGACCTGCACTTTAAGGGTCTGGAGGCCATGGGTGCCAGGATTAAAGAGGAGAAAGGCTATATAATGGCTTCCGCTTCCAGGCTCCAGGGTACGGAGATCCATCTTGATTATCCCAGTGTAGGTGCCACAGAAAACCTGATGATGGCGGCAGTGTTGGCCAGGGGAAAAACGGTTATTAATAATGCCGCAAAAGAACCGGAAATAGTGGATTTGCAAAATTTTCTAAATGCTATGGGAGCCGATATCCGGGGGGCCGGAACGGAAACTGTACGTATAATTGGTGTTGAAGGGCTGGGAAAGTGTTCTTATCGCATTATACCCGACCGCATCGTGGCCGGGACTTATTTAATGGCTGCAGCTATAACAGGGGGAAGGTTGCTGCTTAAGGGAATTATTCCTGTCCATTTAGATGCCGTAGTTGCTAAAATGAGGGAAGCAGGAGTTGGGATTGAAGCTACGGAAGACAGCCTGGAAGTTATAGGCGGCAGGCTCAAAGGCGTGGAAACCGTGCGCACTCTTCCTTATCCCGGTTTTCCAACAGATCTGCAAGCCCCCATTATGGCTTTGCTGACCGTAGCAGAGGGGAACAGCACAATTATCGAAAGTATTTTTGAGAATCGTTTTAAACATGTGAATGAGCTGAAACGGTTAAATGCTGATATCTCTGTGAAAGGGAGAACTGCCTTTATTCAAGGGGTAAAAAAACTTTATGGGGCTGAGGTTGAAGCGACTGACCTGCGAGCGGGGGCAGCCCTGATCCTGGCCGGCCTGGCTGCAGAAGGAACTACAGTGATCAGCGAGATTAAGCATATTGACCGCGGTTATGAGCGTATTGAACTGGACCTCCAGCAGCTGGGTGCAAAAATAATGAGAATTTAGAAAAATTTATGATTAAGTGATTATATATAATTGAAGGTGATTTAAAAAGTGGATAAGCCCAATAATACATACTCTTTTGGACGCCATGAGCTTATTGTGCAGCGCAAGGCCAAAAAAAAGATCAAAGATAAACTGGTTTTTATTTTACTGTTCTTAATCTGCAACCTGTCTTTGCTTCTTTTCCTGCGTTCCCCCCTATTTACCATTCAGGAGATATCTGTTAAGGGCCTGGACAAGCTCTCCCTGGAGGAGATCCGTACAGTAATGAGCATACGGGAAGGAATGAATATCTGGAAAATCAGTCCTCCAGATCTTCAGGAACGTATTTTGGCCATACCCAGAGTAGCCAGGGTGGAAGTGGAAAGAATTTTGCCGGACAAGCTATTCATTCATATTCAGGAAAAATACCCTCTCGCTCTGGTACCTTATCATGGTTACTACCTTGAACTGGCCTCTGATGGTATTTTTATCGGCATAAGGGATGACTACGGGGGGGAATTACCTCTCGTGAACGGTCTGCTCTGGGGGAAAATGGATGTGGGGACCAGTATTGCCGATAGATCTCGCGGGGAAGTAATAGAATCATTTATAGAGGTTCTGAAAAATACCCCCTCGTTGCCACTGGCTGAAATTAATGTGGAAAACCCGCAACAAATAATTGTATATACATGGGAAGGAATGGAAGTGTGGCTGGGAAACAGTAGTAATTTGGCGAAAAAACTCGAAGTATTACAATACATTTATCACCGTTTGCATGTCCGGGAAAATGATCCCATGGTAGGGTACCTGGATCTACGGGTTGCCGAAGCACCGGTATTCAGACCTATTAAAAAATAATTTTTTACGATAAAAGGAAAATAATTAAAAATGTGGAATATGTAAATTAAGTGAAAAAAATGAAGGCCCGTTACTTTTGGGGGGGTGTGAGATTGACCAGAAGAGACTTTGTAGCAGGAATGGATATAGGAACTTCTAATATCCGAGTGATAGTCGGGGAAATGATAACGGATGGTACCATTAATATTATCGGGGTGGGGACAAGCCCTTCTGAAGGAATAAAAAAGGGTGTCATTATAGACCTGGAACGTACTGCTGAATCCATAAACAAAGCTTTAGCCGAAGCAGAGAGGATGGTAGGGGCCAGGATAGGGCTGGTAAATGTAGGAATTGTGGGAACTCATGTAGGTCTGGTAAATAACAGGGGTATTGTTGCTGTGGCCAGAGATGATAAGGAAATAACAGAACATGACGTAGAAAGAGTCATGCAGGCGGCCAGGGTAATTGCCCTTCCTCAGGAGAGGGAGATCATCGATGTTATTCCACGGGAATTCGTCGTCGATGGATATGATGGTATCCGCGACCCGGTCGGTATGCTGGGGGTGCGTCTGGAAGTAGAGGCCATGATTATCACCGGGGCGATGACTTCTTTAAGAAATCTTTTGCGCTGTCTGAACATGACCGGCCTTGAAGTTAATGCCCTGATTTTAAATTCACTGGCTAATGGAGAGATTTGCCTTTCCCGTGATGAAAAAGAATTGGGTGTCTTTTTAGTTGATCTGGGAGGTGGGACAACTGAAGTTGCTCTTTTCCAGCAGGGAGTGCTGAAAGATATCGTTGTGTTATCTGTAGGCGGAGATCATATCACCAATGATCTTGCTGTAGGTTTAAGGACTACATTTCAACTGGCAGAAAAACTGAAGGTGGAACATGGCTTTGCCATTACGGATCTGGCTTCGGATAACGAGGATATTAAAATCGAGGGCATTAGCGGCAAAGAAAAACGCAAGATATCTTCCAGAGAACTTGTTACCTATATCGAGCCACGGGTACAGGAAATGCTGCAGCTTTGCAGTCAGGAAATGGCTCGTATGGGATTCACCAAAATGCCGCCGGCAGGGGTAGTGCTGACAGGGGGAGTTTCCCTTTTAAGGGGAATAACGGATCTGGCAGAACTTGTATTTGAATGCCCTGTTCGCATCGCTCAACCGGAATACCTTGGAGTTAAGAGCCCGATCTATTCAACTGCTGTCGGTATTATAAATTATGTCACACGAAACCATTCCATAGGAAGGTTAAGCAAGCGTCCTGAAAGCAAGTCCAAATTCTTTTATAATATATGGCAGCGCATCAGGGCATTTGTTGCAGATATCTGGGAATAGCGTAATAAAGTTATTGTTAACGGGGGAGGTTTTAAAAGTATGATTGATTTTGAAATGGAAATGGAACCTTATGCTCAGATAAAAGTGATCGGGGTCGGCGGGGGCGGAAGCAATGCTGTAAACCGTATGATTGCCGCAGGATTAAAAGGCGTCGATTTTATTACTGTAAATACAGATGCCCAGGCCCTGAAACAGGCCAGGTCCGTCTCGAAGTTAAAAATCGGCAGCAAGCTTACCAAAGGACTTGGTTCAGGGGGGAACCCGGAAATCGGGCATCAGGCGGCGGAAGAGAGCAAGGAAGAAATCCAATCGGTCTTAAAAGGAGCCGATATGATTTTTATTACAGCCGGTATGGGTGGGGGTACTGGAACGGGGGGTGCTCCTGTTATAGCGGAAATTGCCAAAAGTCTGGGGGCCTTAACTGTAGGGGTAGTTACCCGCCCCTTTACCTTTGAAGGTCGAAGACGAATGGGTCAGGCAGAAAAAGGTATCTCTAACCTGAAAGAAAAAGTTGATACCCTTATTGTTATTCCCAATGACAAGCTTCTGCAGGTTGTGGATAAACGGACTCCCCTGGTTGAAGCTTTTCGTATCGCTGATGATGTTTTACGCCAGGGTGTTCAGGGTATTTCAGACCTGATCGCCATCCCCGGTTTGATTAATTTGGACTTTGCTGATGTCAGGACTATCATGAAGGAAACGGGGACTGCCTTGATGGGTGTTGGTGTTTCCAGTGGTGAAAACAGTGCTGTTGAAGCTGCTAAAGCTGCCATATTCAGCCCCCTGCTGGAAACCTCTATCGAAGGTGCCCGGGGAGTCTTGATCAATATAACAGGAGGCACTAATCTCAGTCTGTTTGAAATTCATGAAGCGGCGGAGACGGTTGCGGAAGCTGCTGATCCCGATGCCAATATCATTTTTGGCGCTGTCATTGATGAGAATCTTAAAGATGAATCCCGGGTGACAGTCATCGCTACTGGTTTTGATAAGAAAACGACTGCCAGGAAAGAAGAAGCTGTTTTACGTCCCGGTTTTAATGACGCAGATATTGACATACCGGCATTTTTAAGGCGCCGCAGGTCTGGAGCCTAGGCATAATAAAGTTTTTTAAACAGGCATTTTTTCAGGTATGGTACTTTTCCATACCTTTTTATTTTTATATGCCAAATTATAACAAATTTCTAACCTGAGAGCAGTTATAATCTAGGTAATATGAATAATCGCTCCTAGATTGAAGGAGAAACGCAGGTATCAGTATCGGGCCTTTGTCCTATGGGCAGGTGGGAAAATGTATCTCGATCTGGTAATAGCTCTAAACGCCGCTGTCAACTTTTTTCTGCTTTGGCTTACAGGTCTTATCATCCATCAAAAGACTACTTTAAAAAGGCTTGTGGCGGGCTCAGTACTGGGTGCTGTATTTATATTAGTTTTATTGCTGCCATCAGGGTCTTCTCTTTTTACGTGGTTGGGAAAGACATTGCTGCCTCCGGTTATGATTCTGGTATCCTTTCGACCGCGGCTCGTAAGCCAGGGAATTTTGCTGTTGCTGGTATTTTATTTTTGCTCAATAGCTATGGGTGGATTGGTGCTGGCTTTCAGTTTGTGGGGAAGATATCCTGTAGATTTTTCCAGAGGCATTTATTACCTGCCTGCTCCTTCACTATTTTGCCTGCTTTTTGCCGGTATATTCCTTTATTTTCTGGTTCGTTGGCTTCAACCTCTTTTATTGGAAAAGCTCAACTTCCATCTTCCTTCTGTGGATCTACAGCTGGAGATAAGTTTTTGTGGAAAAAGTAAAAAGCTTTCTGCTTTTTTGGATACGGGTAATATGCTGAAAGAGCCTTTTTCCGGTTCTCCTGTTGCTGTGGCCGCATACCCCGTGGTGGAAGAATTGCTTCCTCCGGAAGTATGTAAAGTTCTGAACAGCAGCAGGAAAATTGACTGGGACAAACTGGAAAAAGCTTTAACCGGAATTAATAATGCTGCCAGGTTTTGCCTCGTGCCTTATCGTTCGCTTCAGGGTGAGGGGTTCTTATTAGGCTTCAAACCTGAAAATGTAAAGCTGTGGCAAAAAGGCCGGAACATAAATTTTAAAGGAAAAATTGTCATAGGTATACAGCAGGAACAATTTGCCTCAGGGACCGAGTATGAGGTTTTGCTGCCAATGGAGGTATGTCGTTTTGCTGGAAGACAAGAAGGTTGAAAAAATGAAAAATTTATTTATCAGGCAATGGAAATTCAGGTTAACCTTTTTATATTTAAGTTACAAGCTGGGTTTTAAATACAGCAGGGTTATCTGTTATGTTACTAACAGTAAAGCTTTACCGCCCCCCCTCTCCTCTGAAGAGGAGAACGAACTTCTGGAACGTCTCCGGGCGGGAGAAGACGAGGTAAGGGGGACACTTATAGAACGTAACCTGCGCCTTGTGGTCTATATTGCCAGAAAGTTTGAAAATACGGGTGTGGCCGTTGATGACCTGGTATCTATCGGTACGATCGGTTTAATTAAGGCTGTCAATACCTTTGACCCACATAAAAAAATAAAATTGGCCACCTATGCTTCCAAATGTATCGAAAATGAAATTTTAATGTACTTGAGAAGGAACAATAAACTCAAGGTGGAGATTTCTTTTGATGAACCTCTTAACGTGGACTGGGATGGTAATGAACTTTTGCTTTCCGATGTCCTGGGAACGGAAAATGACCTTGTTATACGTAACTTGGAAGATGAAGTAGATCGAAAATTGTTGCATTTGGCTATGGAGAAACTTTCCCAAAGGGAAAGGGAAATAATGCAGCTTAGATTTGGTCTTCACAACGGGCGAGAAAAGACACAAAAAGAAGTAGCGGAGCTGCTTGGTATTTCCCAGTCTTATATTTCACGTTTAGAAAAACGTATCATTAAAAGATTAAAAAAGGAAATTAAAAAAATGGAATAAATTTGTCCACAGTATAAAAAAAAGATGCAAGGAAATACTTTTTATTAAAGTAAAAGGTTCAGTCAGGAGGACTTCTCCAGTGAATAAGGTAGAAATTTGCGGAGTTAACACAGCCAAACTGCCTGTATTGAACAATAAGGAAATGCGGAAATTATTTGCCAGGATGCTGGAAGGGGACATAAAGGCCAGAGAAAAGCTGGTAAGCGGCAATCTTAGGCTTGTTTTAAGTGTAATACAGCGATTTAATAACAGGGGGGAACTTGTAGACGATCTTTTTCAGGTTGGTTGTATAGGACTTATTAAAGCAATCGATAATTTTGACTTGAAGCAGAATGTCAAGTTTTCAACTTATGCGGTTCCCATGATCATAGGAGAAATTCGTCGTTATTTACGTGATAATACCCCGGTAAGAGTGAGCAGATCTTTAAGAGATATTGCTTACAAAGTTTTACAGGTAAGGGATCAACTGGCCCACAGATTCTCAAGGGAGCCGACCCTGGAAGAAATAGCTGCTGAACTGCTGGTAAGCAGGGAAGAAATAATTTTAGCCCTGGATTCCATTCAGGAACCCGTTTCCCTTTTTGAACCAATTTATCATGATGGCGGCGATCCTATTTTTGTTATGGACCAGATTAGCGACGAAAAAAATCAGGATGAAAAGTGGCTGGAAATCATTTCTATCAAAGATGCCCTGCAGAAATTAAACGAAAGAGAAAAGCTTATATTAACACTCAGATTTTATCGGGGAAAGACACAGATGGAGGTTGCCGATGAAATAGGCATTTCCCAGGCGCAGGTTTCCCGGCTTGAAAAATCAGCCCTGGGTCAATTACGCAAGCATATTCAATGAACTATCCGGATAAGCCGTTCTTAAATTATAGCAGAAGAAGGAGGTAAAGTTATGACAGGACCTTTACAGAAGTTCAAAAAAAGTCTGGGCTTATTATTTCTAGGTTTCATTCTTTTTGGTTTTTCTTTTAACTTCTCCTTCCGGGAGGGCGAAGTAATATTTGCCTATAATATGAATAACCTGGGGCGCAGTATAACGGAAAAGCTGGTACAAAGCCCGGATTTTGAGAGTACTTTAAACAATTATGATCTGAATTGCCTTAGAATATTTTAGATGAAAATGGCGCAGCATTTGCTGGTGGCGGAGTTCCGGGTCGTCATATTCCTTTGGGATTTTCCAAAGGATATTTTATTTGGTAATTCTTCTGATTAGCATCTGGAAAAAATTACTAATAAGCTTAAGAGTTTTTTAAATACTATTCAAGGTACAAAAAGTATACTATAATAGAGCTAGATAAATTGAGAAAATGTGGAAGGTTTTACAAAGGAGGCAGGCATATGGTACGCATGAGCGATCTGCGTGATAGGGATGTGATCAACGTCAATGACGGGAAAAGGCTGGGGGTTATCAGCGATATTGATCTGGATTTAGAAAGCGGAAAAATCAAGGCGATCATTTTACCGGGGACGGGCGGCTTTATGGGTGTAATCGGCAGGAAGAATGATTTGGCAATATCCTGGGAAAAAATAAAGAAGATTGGTGTGGATACCATACTGGTGGATTATCCGGTTGAATCCGAAGGGGCCTGAAGCCTGGACATAATTTTGACGTTGTAATATAATGAAAATGTTTTTTAAATAAGCGGTAAAAAGGGGGGACTTCTACACAATGAGATGCCCCTATTGTGGAGAATATGAGAGCAAGGTAGTTGATGCACGTTCGTTTGATGAGGGTGATTCTATTCGCAGGCGTCGCGAGTGTTTGCAATGCAATAAACATTTTACAACTTTTGAAAAGGTAGAAGAAATCCCTCTTTTTGTTTTAAAAAGAGATGGAAGAAAACAGCTTTTTGATCGAAATAAAATACTGGAAGGCCTTGTCAGGGCCGGAGAAAAATGCCAGATTTCCATGCAAACTTTTCAAAGCATAGTGGATGAAGCAGAAAGAGAATTGCGCTGTGGTGATGTTCAGGAGATATCTTCTGACTATATCGGGGCAAAAATTCTGGAAAAACTTTTACCCGTTGATGAAGTTGCCTATGTCCGGTATGTTTCTGTTTTTTATAGATACAGGGATATTGAAGAGTTTAAAAAAGAGCTCGATAAAGTTATTTCCTTACGTCAGAAAAAGAATTAAAGAGGGTGAAAGTTAAGGAAACAAAGGCATTGGGAGCAGAAAGGGTGGTTCTTTGACGACAGATGTTTTTCCTTTTAAGGAAATCAGGAAGAGAGATGGGAGAGTAGTACCATTTGATGCCGAAAAGATCACCCAGGCCATTTTTAAAGCTGCCAGGGCTGTAGGAGGGGAAAACTATTCACTGGCAGGTGAATTGACCAAAGAGGTCATTATTTATCTTAACGGGTATAAGTTGTCTGGTTTAATTCCTGCCGTAGAAGAAATTCAGGATACAGTGGAAAAAGTCCTAATTGAAAGAGGACATGCCCGTACGGCTAAGGCCTACATTTTGTACCGGGCGAAAAGGACCCGCATCAGAGAGGCCAAGTCGGAGTTAATGGATGTAGTCAAAGATATTTTAATGGAAGGAAACAGAAGGGAAGAAGAAGGTAATTTCTCACCTGCTGAAAAAATGCACCGCATCGCACTGGCTGCCAGTCAAAAATACTACCTGGATAATTTACTCCCGCCGGATATAGCTAATGCTCATCAGGGGGGGGGGGTTCATATACACAGCCTGGGGTATTATAGTAAAACTCTTGATTCCCTGCAAATAGACTTACAACCTTTGCTAAAAAATGAGTTTGCCTCAGAAAAATCACCTCCCGGGGATCTTTTATCAGCTCTTTTAAGGGTCGCTGCAATCGTTCAGAAAAACCAGAATGACATGTATGGTGAACAGGCTCTGCCCTTTTTTGACAGCGTTGTGGGGGAATTAATCCGCAGCTTTAAAAATAAACCCGGCAATAGAGAACTTTCCAGAGGCTTAAAGGAGTTTCTTTCCTATATAGAGGTGCTTCCCAGTTCTATGGGTGGAAATATTTTACAATGCAGCCTGCAATTGGGTCTGGACGTTACTGAAGAAGGAAGGGGCATAACCAGGGTTTTACTGGAGGAGATCAAGAAGCGGCAGTGGCCCAAAGTGATTTTTACAATCAAAAAAGGAGCCAATTTTCAGGAAGGAGATCCTAATTACGATTTATACAAATTCGCCCTCAAGTCAGCTATAAAAAACGGTAACCCTTCTTTTGCTTTTCTTGATACTTCATATAATATCCCCTTCGGGACGAATATAAGTTATTTCAGCAGTGGCATGAGACTGGCTGAAAACAGGCATGGTATCCCGGGAGGGAAAAAAAGAGGCAATATAGCTACTTTAACAATAAACCTGCCGCGCCTGGCGCTTGGTTCCCTGGATCAGGAGTTGTTTTTTGTGGAACAGGACCGGCTTTTAAGGCTGGGGATACGCCAGTTATTGCACCGTTTTGAAGTGCTGACCTCTCTTAAGTGTAAAGATCTTCCCTTTTTAATGGGTGAAAAGCTTTATATGGGAAGTGAAAACCTGTCCACGGGGGACAGTATTAAAGAGTCCCTTAAAAATGGCCTTATTACTATAGGTTTTACCGGCTTGCCGGAAGCTGTCCGCGTTTTGACAGAAGGACAGCAAGAAAGGGAACAGGGGTACGGGTTGGCGGTAAAAATTGTGGAACACATGTCCAGGCGTGTCAAATCATTCGCCGAAGAATATGATCTTAATATTGAACTTTGTGGTGCCTTAAGCAACGGTAAATTGCAGGGCCTTGTCAATAAAGATCGGCAGGATTTCGGTTTTGTCAGTGGGGTTACTGATAAAGATTTTTACAGTCCATGCTTCGTTCTTTTTCAGGAAGACGAGGGTCTGAAAAATAAGATTGCACTGGAAGGAGAGATACATCAATACTGCTCTGCCGGATATTCGTCCAAGATGGTGCTGCTTCCCGGAATGGACGTAGGGGGAGTGGAGGAGATAATATCTAAATTGGCTGGTGCCGGTATCGGTTATCTCAGTATAGCACCCCTCATGAAGGAGTAATAAAAATGAATGAAGCCCTGAGCTTAACCGAAAAAGATGGTATTTACTATTTGTTCTTCCCCCGCTGGGAAAAATCGGGTATGGTGGGCCATGGTTTTTCCACCCGCCTTGGTGGGATAAGTAAAGGACCATTCGCTTACCTTAACCTGGGACTAAAGGGGGGAGACAGTCCCGAAAACGTCAGCAAAAACCGGAAAAGCTTTCTGGGGATCTGGGGGAAACAGGAAGGGGATCTTCTTTACGGTGAGCAGGTTCACGGCAAAGAGGTTTTCCTGGTTGATAGAGACTTTTTAGATAAAGGCAGCAGGGAAATTCCGGCAACGGATGCACTTATCACCAAAGAACGGCAGGTCTTGCTGGGTGCCTTTTCGGCAGACTGTTTCCTGACTTTTTTTCTGGACCCCGAAGTTCCGGCTATTGGGGTAGCTCATGCAGGGTGGCGAGGTACCTTAATGGGTATATTGGCCGGTGTAGTGGAGGCTATGAATGAAAAATTTAGCAGCAAACCTGATGCTCTGGAGGTTTTATTGGCCCCTGCCATAGGACCCTGCTGCTATGAGGTTGGAAAAGAAGTTTTGGAATTATGTAATGCGTCCCCGTGGAGCAGCGATACTGTTTTCTATCCCGGGATAAGACCGGGACATTCTTTTCTGGATTTACAAAAAACCAACTGCAACATCCTTCGTAAGGTGGGAATTAAACCTGCCAATATCATTACAAACGGATTTTGTACATGCTGTAACCAGGATCTCTTTTATTCCTACCGGGGTGCTAAAGGAAAAGCAACGGGAAGTCATCTGGGTATCATTTTTCTAAGGTGAGAACGTATGAATCAGAAGAAGCACAAGCCGGAACATTTAAAAGTGATTCAAGGTAGCGGAAAAGCTCCGATAAGCAAAATGGGGGGGGGTAAAAACCCTGTTTACTTTATTCTGCTATCCCTTGCTCTTTTTTTGCTGGTTCAGATCTTATTTGGCTGGATTTGGGGGAATGTTAACCAGGGTGCTATTAATACTACACTGGCCAGTGAAGGCTTTGTAAATGTTTCTTTTACTGCTGCGGGAATAACAACCTATTCAGAGAAAGTTGTTCCTGCTCCCCGTTCCGGTTTTGTATATTATCAAGTTGCAGAAGGTGAGAGAGTACCTGTCGGTAAAGGGCTGGCCAGGATTACAGAATTCCCTTTGGATGAAGAAATTAACGAGCAAAATGAGGAACAGGGGTTTACGGAGTATTTTCAGCGCATTAAAAACTGGTTTCTGGGAGAAAAAAATGAGGATTACTCTTATTTTTTTGTTACCAATGAAGAGGTGCATGTAGAAGCCCCCCTGCCAGGACTGGTAAGCTTCCGGGTGGATGGTTTTGAAAAATTCGGCCCGGATACGCATTTTCCGTACCTTACACCCCAGGAATTTGAGGAAAAAGGACCAGATGAACAAAATTTGGATTCAGGGGAAAAGGTCTTCCGCCTCATGCCTCTTTTGAAGCTTATAAATAATTATTACTGGTATTTCAGTACTGTTTTAACCCCTGAACTGGGACAATTAGTCGCTGAAAAACCACGGGTAAAAATTTATTTTTCTTTTGCCCCGGATGTACCCGTATGGGGTGAACAGGTGGAGGCAGGGAAAAGGGATGATGGGCAGCTGGAAATAACATGGTATATTGACCGTGAACTGCCGGGCCTTTTTAATCAGCGCTGGTGCAGTGCCGAAATTGTTTATAAGAATTTACAGGGAATACTCGTTCCCAAAAGTGCCCTTATGGAAATAGACGGGAAAAAAGGCGTTTATGTTTTAGAAAAAGGGTTTATACATTTCCGGGAAATAACCGTCCTGGCGGAAAGAGAAAACGACTTTCTGGTTAAAAACCTGGAACTTTATGAAAGGTTAATTACGAAGCCGGCCACTGTGAAAGAGGGACAGCGTTTTTACTGGTAGTAGAGAAGGGAGGTAATAAAGGGTGCCCGCTGCTTCCGTGATCAAGAGCAACCTGGAACAAATAAGAGAGCGCCTGACGAGGGCTGCTTCCAAAAGAGGGGTCTCTCCCGGAGAAATCACCCTTGTTGCGGTAACAAAAACAGTGCCGGTTGACGTAATCGGCGTGGCACATGCATTGGGAATCAATGATTTCGGAGAAAACCGGGTACAGGAGGCCCTGACCAAGATTGAGTTTTTACCACCGGATATTCGCTGGCATTTTATCGGTCACCTGCAAACCAATAAGGTCAGGATTGTTCTTCCTGTTTTTGATCTCATCCATTCCCTGGACAGTATTAAGCTGGCCGGGGTTATAGAAAAGGAAGGGAAAAAGAACAATAAAAAAGTTAATGTCCTCCTCCAGGTTAATATTGGTGCTGAGGAAAGTAAATATGGCTTTAAACAGGAAGAAGTAAGCGATGCTCTGGGAGAGCTGGCTGATTACCGTAATCTGAAAGTGCTGGGTTTAATGGCTGTTGCCCCTTTTTTGCCTGATCCCGAAGAAGTGAGGCCTTATTTTCGCCAGCTTTACCGCATCTTCAAAAATGTTAAAATTCCGGGAATAGAAATGAAGTACCTTTCTATGGGCATGAGTAATGATTTTGAAGTGGCTGTGGAAGAGGGTGCCAATGTTGTTCGTTTGGGGAGTGCCCTTTTCGGGGAGCGAAGCTAAACGTAGGGGGTGATTTGATGAATTTCTGGGAAAAGCTTTTACATTCTTTGGGTTTACTGGAAGAAGAGGAAGAGGAGCTGCCGGGCCCCAATGTTGCCAGAAGAACTTCTAAAAAGGGAAAAATTGTGGACTTTCCCACCCAGGAAACAACTTACCGGCTTATTGTAAGTAACCCTGCAAGTTTTGCAGAGGTAGAGGAAATTGGCAGTCATTTAAAAAATAAAAGGACTGTTGTTGTCAACCTTGAAGGGATGGAGACAGCGGAAGCAAAAAGGACCATTGATTTTTTAAGCGGGGTGATATTTGCTCTAAACGGCAGCTCCCAGAAAATCAATAACAATATCTTTGTTTTTGTGCCTTCCGGAGTGACTTTAAATCCTCTTCATCACCAGGGGTTGAGTGAACGGGATTATCTTCTCAGGGATACGGACAAATACCCTAAGGATTAGAACAACCCTTTATAGCTATAATTTTAGTTGTTTCCACTGTTTTTAACTTGAAGAATGTATAAACTAAAATTACTTTAAAAAACTTATGTGGAAAAACAGAGGGGGTGGGCAGGATTCTTTTAAGAAATATGGTTAACGTTTTCTTTGAGATTGTTCGTTATTTGATCCTCATTCGCATCATATTTAGCTTTTTCCCTGTTAATCCGTACGGCAGTCCGCTTATTTTCAATATTGTCCAGTTTATCCGCCAGCTTACAGAACCTTTCCTTGCTCCTTTCCGCAGCCTGGTTCCGCCGCTCAGAGTTGGCGGCGGGGGGTACATTGATCTTTCTCCGATTTTGGCCATTATTGTCTTGGGTTTAGTGCACCGCCTCCTGTTGGGGTTGCTATAATACTTTTTCTTTAAGAAATGTGTGATTAAATGCAAAGAGATAAGCCTTTCTTTAATTATCCACTACCCACGGAAAAAAAATGGGCTGCCTGTTTCTGGTCGTTGCTGGAGAAGGCGGTGGAGCTCAATATGGAGCAACGCACGCATTTTGCCGATCCCCGGCAGCAACAGATAGCCAGGGACTTGTTGCACCGCTTTCCCGGTGTTAATTGCTCTTTTTTTGGAGGATATCCCGAGGCAGAGAGGGTCAGGATATACGCCCGCCCCCTTTCCCTTCCCGGTGGAGGGGAAAGAGAAACAATTAGCTGTCTGGTCTTAAAGGGCGATTTTCCCGAAGGAGTTTTAACTCACAGGGACTTTTTGGGAGCGCTGCTCAGCCTCGGTATTAAACGGGAGGCGGTTGGAGATATCATTTACCGGGGAGGGGAAAAGGCCTTTATTTTTCTGGTAAAAGACCTGGCAGCCTTTGTAAAACTAAATCTGCAAAAGGCAGGGCGTTATAACCTGGAAGTCCAAGAAGTGGAACTCGATGCGACGGCGGCGGAGTTTGAACCCCGGCGTGTTAAAGAAATAAGGGGGACAGTGGCTTCCATGCGTCTTGACGCTGTGGCCGGGTTAGGATTCGGACTATCCCGCTCCAAAATTGCTCCCTTGATCAAGGGTGAGCAGGTCAAGGTAAACCACCAGTTAGTAAACCAGCCCTCCAGGCCTGTAAAAGAGGGTGATGTTATTTCCCTGGCGGGTAAGGGAAGGCTCGAGGTGGTTGAAAAAAAGGGGGAAAGTCGAAAGGGGAGGACACACTTGTTGCTGTTTAGAGA
>QZJM01000062.1 GCA_003605065.1 Dethiobacter sp.
AAATAAATCTAAAAAATAAAAACCCCCCGCTTTTTAATAAAGCTTAAGGGGCTTCATTACCCTTTAAAGGGTTAACATGATTTGCTTAATTCTGTCAAGAACTATGGAAAAGTTATCGTAATATGGAAATAGACGTTTACAATAATGGATTACCAGAGTTTAAAAAAGTTATATTTCCATTATGACAGGTAAAATCATGGGTTTCCGTCCTGTTTTTTCCCATAAAAATTTACCCATAGAGTCTCTGATACTATTTTTTATCGTAGGCCAGTCACTGACTTTTTTTAACATCAAGCTTTCCAGTACCTTAGTAACGTTTTCTTTCGCTTCTTCCATTAATTGTTCCGATTCTTTAACATAAACAAATCCCCTGGATACAATGTCGGGTCCGGCAACGATCCTTTTTTCTTTATTATCTATAGTCATAACAACAATAAATATCCCTTCTTTTGACAAGAGCTGCCTGTCTCTAAGAACGATACTTCCTACGTCACCTACGCCAAGGCCATCGACAAATATACCTCCTGCTGAGACTGAAGACAAAACTCTTCCCTGTGAAGCAGAAAATTCCAGCATTGACCCGTTCTCCACAATAAAAATGTTTTCTTTTTTAACTCCCAGTTTCTCTGCTAATTGGGCATGATGGATCAAATGCCGGTATTCCCCGTGAACAGGTATTAAATATTTAGGGCGAAGTAAATTTAACATTAATTTTAATTCTTCCTGACTGCCATGTCCGGAAACATGAATACCCGAAATATTTTCATATATTACTTCGGCCCCCCTGCGGAAAAGATTATCAATAGTCCGGGAAACAAGCTTCTCATTACCGGGAATAGGTGAGGCCGCAATTACTACGGTATCATTTGGTATAATCTCCAATTTTCTGTGATTGGCATTAGCAAGCCTTGCCAGTGCGGACATTGGTTCCCCTTGTGTTCCTGTAGTAAGGATCACCACACGGTTTTGGGGGAATTTTTTCACTTCATCCACATCAATCAGGGTATTAGGCGGAATATGGAGATAGCCAAGCTTTTGAGCAATCTCTACAACATTTACCATACTCCACCCATCAACAGCCAGTTTTCTTCCGGAAAAACTGGCGGCATTGACAATCTGTTGGATACGGTGAACATTGGAAGCAAAGGTAACAATTATAATTCTTCCTTCGGCGGAAAGAAAAATTTCTTTTAGTTTTTCCCCCACTTCCTTTTCAGAGTGTGTATACCCGGGTCGTTCGGCATTGGTACTGTCAGATAAAGCCACAAGAACTCCTTCTCTTCCTAGCTCAGCCAGCGTGTGAAAATCAGTGATTTCTCCATGAACGGGAGTATGGTCAAATTTGAAATCGCTCGTATAAACAATAATACCTGCGGGAGTCTTTAAGACAATTCCTACAGAATCCGGAATACTATGGTTTGTAACAAAAAAGTTAATTTTAAAAGAAGAACCTATTTGAACTTCTTCTCCTGCTTTAATTTCTTTAAGAATAGTATCATGGAGCAATCCAGATTCTTCCAGCTTAATTTTTAAAAGACCCAGCGTCAACCTTGTTCCATAAACAGGAACATTTAATTTGGGTAGGATATAGGGTAAGGCTCCAATATGATCTTCATGCCCATGCGATAAAAAAATGGCTTTTATTTTGTTCTTATGTTCCAGAAGATAAGTTATATCCGGGATAACCATATCTACTCCCAACATCTCATCTTCCGGAAACATTAACCCGGCATCTAAAACGATTATTTCCTGTCCGTAATGAATGACAAACATATTCTTGCCTATTTCACCAACACCGCCAAGGGGAATAATTAAAATTTTATCTAAAGAGCTTTCTTTTGGTTCTTTAGTTTGCAAAAAAAAATAGCACCTCTCTTTCTATGAATATTTCCGACCAAGATAATTAAATTAATTATACTTTAATTTTATGCAAAGAGCAAATAATAACAAAAAAACGCCTCCGGTTCTTGGAGGCGCCTAAGTTTCTCTGCTTTAAAAGAACTTTTTAAAGAAGATTAAAATCGTGCAGCAAGTTCTTTAAATTTCCAATCATATGTTCCGGTAAGGAACTTAATGGCAATCTTGGCTCGCCAACAGCCATACCGACCATATTCATGGCCGCTTTTAGAGGTATGGGATTTGTTGTTGTAAATAACCCTTTAAACAGGGGCATTAACTTTTGGTGTATTTTTACAGCCTTTTCAATTTTTCCAGCAAAAAAACAATTAATCATTTCCTTGATTTCCGGTCCGACCAGATGAGAAGCAATACTGACAACACCTGCCCCGCCCACACTTAAAACAGGAAGTGTCATGGAATCGTCCCCGCTATAAACTGTAAACCCTTGCGGTGCTCCGGCACAAATATATGTAATCTGTTCCAGGTTAGCGCTGGCTTCTTTAATGGCAACAATGTTATCCAGCTCAGCCAGTTTTAATGATGTTTCACTCGTTAGATTCACAACAGTCCTTCCTGGAACATTATATAACATTACCGGCAGTGACACAGCTTCGGCGATACTTTTAAAATGCCGGTAAAGCCCTTCCTGGGGAGGTTTATTGTAGTAAGGGGTAACCAGCATTATACCGTCCACTCCTGCTTCTTCCGCTTTTACACTCAATTCCATGGACTCCCGGGTTGAATTCCCGCCGGTCCCGGCAATTACTTTTATTCTTCCTTTAACCACATCTACGACGGTTTTATATATATTTATTTTTTCTTCCCTGGAAAGTGTTGGAGATTCTCCCGTAGTTCCTGTCAGTACAAGTCCATCGGAGCCTTTATATAAAAGAAATTCGGCCAATTTTGCCGTTTTATCATAATCTACCCCCAGGTTTTCATCAAAAGGAGTTACCATAGCGGTTATTAAACTGCCAAAATCACTTTGCAAAAGCCCAGACCTCCTTACCAATGGTTCGTAGTTATTATAACAAAATCAATAGCTCTTTTCAAACAAAAGTATACGGACAAATTTGCTTCTCAAAATTGACAATGAGGATTGTTGGCAATTAATACAGGTTGAATTTGTTCCTTTTTTAAAGCTTTTTCAATTGTGGGAATGAGAAGATCCATCCTGGAAATTAGTGAGTTGGGTTTTTGTTGTGGATCATCCTGTCCAAAGGGCACCATAAAGATATTTTTAGTGGAGAGTAAGATACCGATGTTTTTGGCATTTAATCCAAGGCCGTCATTAGTAGCGATGGCCAGAACAACAGGCCTTTGATTTCTTAACTGCGATTTTGCCGACATTAAAACAGGTGTATCTATAATGCCATTAGCCAGCTTGGCAAGAGTATTTCCTGTACAGGGAGCAATTACGATTAAATCAAATAGTTTTTGAGGGCCGACAGGTTCTGCCTCCACAATATTTTTAATTATGCTATTACCGGTAATCTTTTTTAACTGTTCCTTTATTTTTTTTGCTTCTCCAAAACGCGTATTGGAATGGTTAACTGCGGGAGAAATGATTGTAAAAACCTCTACGCCAGTATTGACAAGCTTTTCAATCTGGGGAAATATTTCTCCGATTGTACAATGAGAGCCTGTTAAGGCAAAACCTATTTTAATTCCTCGAAGATTCAATATTTTTCACCTCTCTTTAAATGAGACACAATCAAATCAGGATAAACTTTACATAAAATTTGCGCGGCTGTTTTGGGGGCAACTTTACCTGGCAATCCAGGCAAGGAGATTGCTTTTATATTCAACCTTTTAGCTACGGTAAAATCAACTCCTCCCGGATGGGTGGCGATATCAATAATAAGAGATGACTTATTGGTACGGTACAGAACCTCCGCATTTAACACAGGAACAGGGATCGTGTTAAAGATAATATCAGCCCTGTAAATTTCTTCAGCAAGACGGTCAATAGGTAGAGGGTTCATCTTAAAAGCTTCTATCCAGGCAAGGACTTCTTTCCTCCTCACCGCCACAGTAACATCTGCTCCCAGAGCTTTTAAAGTATTAGCTAAAATTGTTCCACATCTACCAAAACCAAGGACAAAACTATGGCTGTTATGTATGGTAAAATCTGTATTTGTCATAGCCACCTGAATAGCCCCTTCGGCGGTTGGTACAGCATTGGGAATAGAAACTTCATCCATATCCCTTGTCTCGCACACTACTATGCTTTTTTGCACCAGAATTTCACGTAAAGTCGGACATATATAACCGGCCATAACGAGGGTTTGGGGATTAATGGCATTTAAAATCTTTATTTCATTTAAAAAAACTTTATTTTGGGCAAAGGGAGCATAAACTTCACCATTTGCTTCAATACCTGTAAGAGGAGTTATAATGACATGAGATAACTTTATGGATTCGATCAGGTTATCGGTAAGAGTAATTCCTTTCAGGTAAGGATACTTTTCAAAACCGTATAAGTAAACATTCGCTCCAATTTTTTTTAAATGCGCATAAAGTTCTATTTCTCTTCTATCTCCGCCGATGATCAGAATGTTCAATCCCAATAAAATAATATCCAAACAACAACACCTCACTTTAAAACTATACTATGAAATATATAATAAGACTGTGAGCTTCATTTCAAACACCTTTAAATTAAAGGATTCATTTCGGAACAAATTAAAAACGCGCCATTTCTGGCGCGTTATAAGCAAGGATCTGCGAAATAAAAAACTGTTTTTTTCTTAATGCGCTTCCACGTCTTCCCCACCATAACGTTTCAAAACAGAAGTTATCTGTGACACTTCATCATCTTTTGCTTTAACAGTTACGAGAATGTCCCCTCTTTTAACTCTTTCTTCAAAATGGCGTCCTCTTTCCTGGGGAATCCCAAAGTCAACCAGTCCTCCTACAAGTCCTCCCCCTACAACACCGGTAAGAAAAGCAGCCAGGGGCCCAGCAGCAATAATAGGGCCCACACCCGGTATAAGGAGTGCTCCGGCTCCCGCAAGTAACCCTGCGATTCCCCCCAGTGCTCCTCCGGTCATGACCCCATCTCCAAGATTTTGCCTTTCCATGGTCAGGCTTCCACGATCGTCATCTTCTTCCCGACCTTGTTTTTCCTTGGCGATAAGTGAAATTTCCCTTTCATTAAATCCCTGATCTTTCAATTCATTAATAGCTTCTTTGGCTCGATCTTCACTACGAAAAACACCTATTACCGCTTTTGCCATAAATGTTATACCTCCTGTTCCAATTATCACTGTATCTGTATTATTTCCAACGAATTTCCTTCTATTCATATTGCGTACTAGAATTTTCCCGTATGTCCGAATCCTCCGCCTCCACGATTCGAAAAAGGCAGCTCTTCCACTATTGTTAACTCTACTCTCGCTAAAGCATGAATAACTAGCTGCGCTATTCTTTCTCCTCTTTGAACAGTATAGATATTACTGCTTAAATTAATTAAAATAACTTTAATTTCACCCCTGTAATCAGCATCGATGGTGCCGGGAGAATTTAAAAGGGTGATACCATGATTTAAAGCCAGTCCACTTCTGGGTCTCACCTGTCCTTCGTATCCAGGAGGTATGGCTAGAGCTATACCCGTCGGTATCAATTTATATTCCCCCGGCTGTAATAGAATACTTTCCTCTACAGCGGCAAGGAGATCCAACCCTGACGCCTGTTCACTGGCATAACCGGGCAGAGGTAGGTCTCCGGCATGAGGCAGCCTGGTTATTAAGACGCTTGTCCTTTCTGGTATTGGCATTATTTTTTATCCTTATCATCATATTTTTAAATAAGTACTGTTTTTAGTTTATTTAATCGCCAGCTTATTGTCAATATATCTTGCACATGGAAAGGTTATTCCCAAATTTCAATTACCAGGCGATAACCGTAAGTTGCTGTTTTGATCATTATGAACCTGTCCTTATTGTTCCTGAATTTGAAATCAAGATAATCTGAAACGGTGGCATCCATACCTTTGGGAACATAGCCCACAGGCCTGCTGTGCGGGAAACGTTCCACGACTTCCAGTTTAGCCCTCCTTACCGCATTATATAACGTAGTGGAAACCTGGCACACTCCTCCCCCATACCCGGGGATAACCGAACCGCCGACGATAATAGGCGCCATTTGATAACCATGCTTCGCATCACGTGGCATGGTCGCCTTATTAAAAGAAAACACTTCTCCGGGAGCCAGTAAATAGTTATTGATGGAAGCTGCTGCCAGCCAGATATTATACCCTCTGCCTCCTCCTCCATATCCCGTCATAAAAGAGCTTTTTCTGGAACGGATATTTTTATATACATCTACGGTAATTTCAGGATCAAGAGGAATAATCACAGGATCATGCGTTGCATATGGTTTTGAATTCATAATCATTGTCACAGTAGCATTAATATCAATCTTTTTCCCATATATTTCCGGCAGCATTTGACCCGTAAGAGGATCCAGGTAAGCATTTCTGGGCCGTACAAAATAATTCCGGCTGATGGACAGAACATGGTCATAGACTTCTTGTTCCAGCTTTTTCTCCAGCGGTATACTCTCCAGATAAACCCCTGCCGGAACACCATACTTCATTCGCCTGTAGCTGTCTCCAATGCTAACAGCCAGGCAGCCGGTCATGATCAACATGGTTATTAAAGAAATTGTTGTTCCTTTTATACTTAAAATACAAATTTTTTTCATTCTTGTTTATCCGGTGGATAATGCGGATTTAAAAGTTCAGCCATAGTAACAATGCTATAACCTTTATTTTTAATAACCGGGACAATTTCTTTCAAAAGAATTACTATATCAGCTGTTGGGTGCATAAGCACGATAGCCCCTTCATGAAGATTATCTAATACTTTGGATTTCATCTTTTCAACCCCGGGTTTTTTCCAATCGACAGTATCAATAGACCACAGAATGGTTCTCATCCCCTGACGGGATACTACCTCCAGAACCAAATCATTGTACTCTCCCTTATGTGGCGTAAAATATAATGGATTTTGGCCTGTAGCAGTCTGAACAATATTATTAACATCTTCAAGACCGCGTTCCATTTCCTCTATGGAAATTTTCGTATACACAACGTTGTCCGTATGCCCGTGGTTTCCGAGCAAGTGTCCCCTACTGCTAATTTCTTTCATTAAATCTTCATTTTGCCCAGCCCATGTTCCCACGACAAAGAAAGTAGCATGGGCACCTTCAGCGTTAAGAATTTCCAGCATGGGGAGAACGTATTCTGTTCCCCAGGCAACATTTATCATAAAGGTAATTTGCTTTTTCCGGGGATTTCCCTGGGTAATAATGGCCGATGGGTAGTCATCGATGGTTATATCGGGAAAAACCGTTTCATAAACGGGAAAAACATGTTCATCTTTAGAGGCAGACATAATTTTGTTTACTGTCTCCTGCAAGTTAACCTCATAACCCCACAGTTCCGGAATTATGTAATTCACCCGGGGATCATACAAGGCATTAACCGGATTTAATTGCCACTCACCAAGTTTCGCCGCTACTATTTCCGTTACTTTTTTACGGGAAAACCCTCCTATGTCCTGCTCTAAAAATATTACACCCGGTTTAACACCATAGTAATGTTTAATTAAACTATCCTTAAACAAAAAAACACCACAAATAATTATTAATAAAAACAAAGAAACTAGTTTTGTTTTTGAAGAAATAAAAACAATAAACATAAAATCACCTTCCATAAACAGGAAGTTTCTTTGCCGCATATTCCTGAATCAGCTGCGGGTCTCCTACGTTATATCCTTTCCATTCCATAAAATCTATTACTTCAGGTAAAGTTTGCAGGATTTTGGGAGAAGAAGTGTGGCAGAGCAATATAGCCCCATCGTGCAAACTTTCCTCTAAATGACTAATAATTAATTCAGTTTCCCTCTCTGAAAGGCTCTTGACGTTAATGCTCCATAACAGGGTAAACAAATCTTTTTCCCCGGCAATACGCACTATCCTGGAGTTATACTCTCCATAGGGAGGTCGAAAAAAGGTAGGTTTATAATGTAACAATTCCTGGCTTAACTTAATAAACTTAGCTATTTCTTGTTCTATCTCCTCCTCTTTCATTAATAAAAGTCTGACGTGAGAAAAAGTCTGGTTTCCCAACTGGTGTCCATAGTCAATAATTTTTTGCGCTTCATGGTTATTTTTTTTTAACCATTCACCTGTAACAAAAAATATTGCTTTTATCCTTCGTTCCTCCAGAAATTCCAAAATATCATCGAGATGCTCCTTCTGCCAAAGGACGTCAAAGGTTAAAAAAACTACCGATTTAAAACCTTCCACTTGATAAATAGGTTCAGGATAGGAGGAAGGCCTTATTGTAGTTATCACGTTAGCAGTAAAAATTGTTATTAAAAAGCAAAACCCTAAAAAAAAAGAGGCTTTTTCATGCTGCAAACCTCATTTTAAATTTACTTATTATTATTAATTTGCCAAAGTAGATATTCCTTAAATTAAAAATAAAAAAACATAAACCTATTTAGGCTTATGTTCTTTATAATGATGTTTAGGTCGCTTCCTGGAAGTATCATAATTGTCGCCGTTAAAGCCCCGGTTATTCTGCTCAGAAAAGCCGTCATCAGCTGGTGATGTGGAAGATTCAAAGGGTAAAGCTTCCCGCCTGGAAAGATTAATTCTACCCTTTTCATCAATATCAAGAACTTTTACGGAAACCTGATCTCCAACGTTTACCACATCTTCTGTCTTGTTAACACGAAATCTCTCCAGTTGGGAAATATGAACCAGGCCCTCTTTTCCGGGGAGAATTTCTACAAAGGCTCCATATTTTTCTGTGCGTGTTACTTTCCCCAGATAAACCCGACCGGGCTCAACATCTGCCGTAATGTTTTCAATCATCTGCTGGGCCTTATATCCGGCTTCTGCATCTATGGCTACTATAAATATTTTACCATCTGGTTCAATATCAATTTCTGCTCCGGTCTCAGCAATAATTTTGTTAATTATTCGCCCTCCTGGGCCAATAACATCACGTATTTTATCCGGTTCGATTTGTATGGTGATAATACGGGGAGCAAACTCAGAAAGAGCGGGTCTCGGCTCGCTGATAACTTTCAACATTTCGCCCAGAATAAAGAGATAACCTTCTCTGGCACGCTGCATAGCTTCTTTTAGTATCTCCCGTGACAGGCCCTTTATTTTAATATCCATCTGTAATGCCGTAATACCGTTTTGTGTTCCAGCCACTTTAAAATCCATATCGCCCAGGAAGTCTTCAATACCTTGAATATCAGAGAGGATGGCATATTGGTCTTCTTCCTTAATTAAGCCCATAGCTATTCCAGAAACGGGTGATTTCACCGGAACACCGGCATCCATTAAGGAAAGTGTACCCGAACAAACGCTCCCCATGGAAGTAGAACCGTTTGATTCCAAAACCTCAGATACCAGTCGAATTGTATAGGGAAATTCTTCTTCTCCGGGGATCACAGCTTCCAGAGCTTTTTCTGCCAGTGCACCGTGACCTATTTCACGTCTTCCAGGCCCACGCATAAAACCTGCTTCCCCTACACTATAAGGAGGAAAATTGTAATGATGCATAAACCTTTTAGATTCCTCAATGCCGAGGCCATCCAGCCTCTGCATATCTCTTAAAGCTCCTAGGGTGCAAATGTTTAAAACCTGGGTTTGCCCCCTGGTAAACAGTGAAGAGCCGTGAGTTCTTTTAAAAAGCTGAACTTCACAGGAAATAGGCCTTATTTCATTCCACTGCCTGCCGTCAGAGCGTATTTTCTCCTTGAGGATCATGGAACGTAAGAGCTTTTTAATTAAAATGTCAATAGTTGCTTTTACATCATGTCCATTATCGGGATAGAGCTCCGAAAAATGCTGTACCGTTTCCTTTTTAACCTCTTCCATCAGGCTTTCCCTGGAAAGTTTTTCTTCTACTTTTAAGGCGTTTTTAAATTTCTCCTCACAGAAATTTTTAACTTCGTTGCTAATTTGGTAATCCGGCTCAAAAGGTGTTACTTCTATTTTTCCCTGGCCAATTTTTTCTACAACATCTTTTTGCAGCTTAATAATTTCTTTTACGGCTTCATGACCTGCCCAAATAGCTTCAAGCAACTGCTCTTCTGAAACCTCTTTTGCTCTGGCTTCAACCATCATGATCGCTTCTTCCGTACCGGCTACCACCAGATTAAGGGAACTTGCTTCGCTCTGTTCGACAGTGGGGTTAATAACGGACTTTCCATCAACTAAACCCACATATACGGCTGCAACCGGCCCCATAAAAGGAATTTTTGAAATGGAAAGAGCTGTTGATGCTCCGATAATCGCGAGCGGTTCGGAGGGGCAATCCTGATCAACCGATAAAACTGTGACCACAATATGGACGGCATTGCGAAAATTATCAGGGAACAAAGGCCTAAGCGGCCTATCTGTCAGCCTGGCGGCCAGAATAGCCTTTTCCGTAGGCCTACCCTCCCTTTTAATAAAGCCACCGGGTATTCTACCCACAGCATAAAGTCTTTCTTCATAATCAACCGTTAAAGGGAAAAAATCTATACCTTCACGCGGTTCTTTGGAAGCAGTTACCGTAACCAGAAGTGCCGTGTCGCCGTAGCGAATAAGTACCGAACCACTGGCCTGTTTTGCTATTTTTCCTGTTTCAATAACTAGCAGCCTGTCTGCTACAGTCATTTGAAAGTTTTCCATAATATACCCCCTTGCTTTTTAAGAAAAGTGGGGACCACTGTTCTTATTTCCTTAAACCTAATTTTTCTATAATAGTACGGTACCTGTCAGGTTCTTTATCCCTTAAATAATTTAATAACCCTCTTCTTTTTCCTACCATTTTCAGCAGTCCTCTTCTGGAATGAAAGTCTTTCTTGTGCAGCTTGAGATGATCTGTTAACTGGTTAATTCTTTTGGTAAGGATCGCAATTTGAACCTCTGGAGATCCTGTATCATTTTCATGATTTTTATATTCACTAATAATACTGTTTTTTGCTTCGCTTGAAAGTGTCAACTTGCCTCACCTCCTTTTAATCTCAAACGAAATCTGCAACATCATTAATAAAACCCTTAAAGGGCCAAGGAAATTTTATCATATACCTGAATCTTTGTAAACATTGCACAATCAAGCTTCCTTTAAATAAGCTGCTTTTCCAGTAAACTTCCATATTCTTTGGTAATTAACTTCCTGGCTAGTCTTACGTCTGATTCTATTTGTTTTTTTAAAAAACTGGCATCTTTAAAAACTATCTCATCTCTAATTCTGCACAAAAATTTAACTGTTAATTCTTCAGCATAGATATCTTCATGAAAGTTTAATAAAAAAATTTCCACAGAGATCTTATTATTACTGCCAAAAGTCGGTTTTCTGCCGATATTTGTCAAACCAAAAATATTTTGCCCTTTCCAGGAAACCAGGCTTAAATATACCCCATTTTTCGGGAGCAATAACCCTTCAGGTATATCCAGGTTAGCAGTAGGAAAACCCAGTGCCCGGCCCCTTCCATCACCATGAACAACTTTGCCTTTTCTCTTAAAACACGCTCCCAGGTACATTGCGGCCTTTTTAACTTCACCATTAATAATTAATCCCCTGATAAGAGAACTACTTACAACCTCATTATCAACCATAACAGGTGATATAATTTCTACATGGAAATCAAATATTTCACTCCACTCCAGTAAATTATAAGTTGTTCCCTTTCCCTGCCTACCAAAAGTATAATCAAAACCAACAATAATTTCGGCAACTTGTAAAACATTAACGAGGTAATTCTGCACAAATTTAAAAGGAGAGAGTATGGCCATTGCCTTTGTAAATGTTTCAATAAACATATAATTAATGCCCATGTTTTCCAATATTTCTGCTCTTTCTTGCAGAGAGGAAAGCAGCAGGATCTTTTTGTGGGGATACAATACCTTTACGGGATGAGGATCCAGGAGAAAAACAGCACTTTTAAGACCCATTTCTTCTGCTTTGAATCTTGTTCGTCCGATAATTTTTCGATGGGCAATATGAAGGCCGTCAAAGTTACCAAGAGCGAGCACCAGCCTGTTATTGTCAGCACGATAATTTTCAACTCCACGGATTAGCTCCATTAACGTCACCTGGTCTTCTGTTTTTTAAAATAATTTAATCATTTTTTCCGGTTTCAAGGTAAACCCCGAGATGCTGTCAAATTTCCACCGCGCCAGTCCCACAAATTCCCTTTCTGTAGTATATACTGGCACTATTTTTTCGTCAACTGGCTTTATAACAGCATTCCTGGATTTATCTTGTAATTCTTTTAAAAATAAAAACCGTCCATGGAATAAATATTTAGTGCCCTCCTGGCTAAGGAGCAAACCATCAGCCTTCCGGAAAGGAAAATCCAAAGGCCGCAATAATTGCTCAGCAGTACCAGTATTGCACAAATTAATCAGATCTTCTAATAAATGTGTTTGTGAAATGAGAAATTCTCCTACTTCTTTTCTTAGCAAAAATGACATGTGACCGCCGCAGCCAAGAGCATCACCAATTTGAGAGCAAAGCGTTCTGATATAAGTACCCTTGGAGCATTTTACTTCCAGGATGATTCTTTCGGGTGGAAAATAATCAATTAACTTTAAATAATAAATATTTACTGTTCTCGGTTTTCGTTCCACTGTTATGCCTTCTCGGGCGTACTGGTATAATTTCTTTCCTTTTTGTTTAATTGCTGCAAACATAGGAGGTATTTGCTGAATTTCACCAGTGAAAGAATTCAAAACTCTTTCTATTTCTTCACTTTTAAAAGAAAAGGGGTTCTTTTGAGCGATTATTTTACCAGAGGAATCGGCAGTATCAGTAGTCAAACCCAGAAATAATTCCGCCCTATATATCTTGGGGAAATCTACCAGGTAAGAAGAAAGTTTCGTGGCTTTACCCAGAAGAACAGGCAAAACCCCGGCCGCTCCGGGGTCAAGAGTACCTCCATGACCAACTTTATGGTCAGGGAAAAGAGCCCTTACTTGTTCGACAACATCATGTGAGGTTAAGCCGGGAGGTTTTAGCAAATTTAAAAAACCATCCAAATACAAAACCCTCCAAAAAACATCTAAACACTTATTTTGTATTTATTAAAGCACTGTTTTCATTTAGACAATTATTTATAACCTCTAGAACCCTTTTTACTACTTCTTGCGGTTTATCTGAAACAGTGCAGCCGGAGGCACGAGGATGCCCGCCACCGCCAAAAGTTTGGGCTATAGAAGCTACATCTATATTTTTAGAACGAAAACCTACCTTTGTTTCCTCATTATCTGTATGGTAAAAAAGTACTCCCACTTCCACTTCTTCAATATTTTTTAAATAATTTACAAAACCATCAAGTTCCGCAGGTTTGGCATCATATTTCCTGAGCATTTCTTCCTGCACATTCATCCAGGCAATTTTACCCGAAGGATCAAATTCCAGAGTCGCCAGGCTGTCGCGTAATAGAAGTATAGTAGAGAGAGGATACTCATCAAAAAGTTTTTGACTCACGATAGAAGGATTTATTCCTTTTTCCAGCAGCGCTCCCGCAATTCTCATCGTCTGAGGTGTGGTATTTTCATATTTAAAAGAACCGGTATCGGAGGAAATGGCTACATATAAGTTAAGGCTTATTTCATAATTTATCTCCAGATTGTTTTCCTGCAGTAATTGAAAAACTAACTCCCCGGTCGATGCAGCAGATGAATCAACCCAATTAACATCTCCAAATTTATCGTTTGTGATATGATGGTCTATATTTATGATCTTTTCAAATTTTAAAACCTTTTCTTTCATCCAACCGAGCCTGTCGAGGTCGCTGCAATCTAATATAAAAGCCAGGCTTCCTTCCTCTTCCTCGGGAAAAAGATCCTGGAATTCTTCTATTCCAGGGAGAAAGGAGTACTTGGAAGGAATTTTATCAGAGCAAAGCATCTTAGCTTTTTTACCCCTTTGCTGCAAAGCAATCCCCAGGGCCAAAGAAGAACCAATAGCATCACCATCAGGTCTGATATGAGTTAATATCGTAATGTTATCATATTTATCCAGCAATGCAAGAATATTAAAATCTATCATTTGGGTTTTTCAGCTCCTGACTCAATTCCCAGGTCTCTGAGCACTCCTTCTATACGGGCTCCATATTCCATAGAGCGGTCCAGGTGAAATTCGATTTCCGGCACAAGACGAAGGCGAATTCTTTTACCGATTTCCGAACGTATAAAACCCTTAGCTTTATCCAGGATTTTTAAAATTTTTTCCTGTTCATCTACATTACCAAAAATACTCACAAAAATTTTGGCATAACGTAAATCCCTGGAAACTTCAACATCCGTTACACTGGTTAAATTGATCAAACCGGGATCTTTTAGCCCCAAACGTAGAATTTCACTAACTTCTTTCTTTATCTGTTCTCCTACTCTTTGGGAACGTTGTTTTGCCATTATAAATACCCCCAAAACCACATTTACAAGATTAATTAAGAACTAACTTTCCTCATCTCGTATGCTTCCATGATATCCCCTTCTTTTAGATCATTAAAATTCTCCAGGAGAATTCCGCATTCAAAACCGGTACTTACCTCTCTAGTATCGTCCTTAAATCGCTTTAAGGAATCAATTTTCCCCTCATGTATGACTACGCCATCTCTTATAACCCGCATACTCGCATTGCGGTTAATTTTCCCTTCCAGAACATACGTTCCAGCTACAGTTCCAACTCTGGAAACCTTAAAAATTTGCCTTACTTCTGCCTGTCCCAGGATCATCTCTTCATATTCCGGTTCGAGCAACCCATGAATAGCAGCTTTGACATCATCTATAATTTCATAAATAACTCGATAGAGCCTGATATCAACCCGTTCTCTTTCTGCCAGTTTCCTGGCGTTGACTTCAGGCCTGATGTTATATCCTATGATAATAGCATTTGAGGCCGATGCGAGCATTACGTCCGATTCAGTAATTGCACCTACTCCTTTATGAATAATTTTAATTTTAATTTTTTCACTTTCGATTTTCATCATGGATTCATGTAAAGCTTCAGCTGAACCCTGAACATCTGCTTTAATAATAATATTTAAATCTATTTCGTTATCTTTAATCTGGTTGAAAAAGTCATCAAGAGAAATCTTTTGTTCCTTGCGCAGGGTAGCTTCTCTTAATTTTTCCCCTCTCTTTTGAGCAATTTGCTTGGCCAGTTTTTCATCTTTTACTACCATGAAATTATCACCAGCCTGGGGAACTTCGGTAAGGCCCACAACTTCGACCGGTGTAGAGGGATAAGCTTTCTTTATTCTAAACCCCTTGTCATCGACCATGGCCCTAACCTTACCGTAAATATTCCCGCAGATTACGGGGTCACCTATTCCTATTACCCCGTCCTGCACAAGCATGGTTGCCACAGGGCCCCTACCTTTATCAAGTTTCGCCTCTATTACTATTCCCCTGGCTTCGCGGGAATAGTTTGCCTTTAGTTCGGCCATCTCTGCCACAAGCAGGATCATTTCCAGAATTTCTTCCAGTCCTTCCTTCTTCAGCGCACTTACATTAACAAAAATAGTGTTCCCGCCCCATTCCTCCGGCAGCAGACCCACATCAGCCAACTGTTTTTTCACTCTCTCCGGGTTTGCATTGGCTTTATCTATCTTGTTCAAGGCCACAATTATGGGAACACCTGCTGCTTTAGCATGGTTAATGGCTTCAATTGTCTGGGGCATAACTCCATCATCCGCGGCTACAACCAGTACAGCGATATCAGTTACCTGCGCACCCCTGGCGCGCATTGCTGTAAAAGCTTCATGTCCCGGTGTATCCAAAAATACTACTCTTTTCCCGTTAATCTCGGCAGTATAAGCCCCGATATGCTGGGTAATTCCTCCTGCTTCTGAAGCGATTACATTGGTTTCCCTGATAGCGTCCAGGAGAGAAGTTTTTCCATGATCAACATGCCCCAAAACCGTTACTACGGGAGGCCTTAGTTTTTGTGCCGTGCTATCTTCATCTGCTTGTTCCATTAAATTTTGGAGTACTTCTTCATTTGGATCAACTTTTATTTTAAATTTGATCCCATATTCCTCTGATAATATTTCCAGGATATCTTCAGTCAACTGCTGGTTAATATTGTAGATTATGCCAAGATCTAATAACTTTGCCAGTATTTTCGATGGCATTACATTTAGTCTCGCCGCCAGTTCTCCTACAGTAATTCTTCCTTCCAGGAAAAGTGACTCTTCTGGTGTTCCTTTTTCCTGCCCGGATAACCTGGCAGTCTTCCTTGCTTTACGGCTCTCTCTAATAAACCTTTTGCTATTTTTCTTTTTCTTAACAGGAACTGTTTCCACAGGAGTTTTTTCAGCAACTGCTGTCTCTATTTTTGCCTCTTCTGCGGCACTCTCTTCATTAATTGGTTTTTTTTCACCTTTTGTTAACATATTTAATACTTTTTGGGCTACATTTTCTTCCATAGTACTCATATGATTTTTTACATCAACATTTAGCTCTTGTAAAACAGTTATTAACTTTTTGCTATTAATACCTAATTCTTTTGACAACTCATAAACTCTTACCTTACCCATCTTGATTACACCTCCATTTTTTTAACCTCCTTAAAAATTACTGATACCTCAACATTTCTTCCTAAAGAAAAGTTGCCTGGATATATTGCACTTTCCCTTGATAAGAACAGGTAGAAGCGTCAGTCGACGATCTTTCTTTCCTCCAATCTCTCTTTCAACAAATTAATAATACTTTCCGGTACAGCAGTGCGTAGATTTTTTTCAAGTCCCTTGCTTTTAACAGCTTTTTTGAGGCAATCAGCACTGGGACAGATATAGGCGCCTCTTCCAGCTCTTTTACCTGTAACATCCAATTCAATTTTTCCTTCAGGTGTTCTAACCACCCTGATTAAATCCCTTTTATTTTTATTTTCCCGGCAGCCCAGGCACATTCTCTGCGGAATTTTACGCTTCTGAGGCATAATTCAATCACCCTCTCCGGAAATAACAAAAAAACAATCTTTTAATCCCCTATTATTCCTTAAATAAGTCAGCAGCATCGTCACCGGTGTTTATTACATCTGTTTCTAAACTTATTTCAGCAGTTTCACCGCCGGAATCTTGTTCAGTCTTTTTCTCTGCCTTATTTTCGTTATATTTTGTTTCACTGATAATATCAATTTTCCACCCTGATAATTTAGCCGCCAGACGAACATTTTGCCCCTCTTTGCCAATAGATAGAGAAAGCTGGTAATCAGGTACTACAACCCGGGCTGACTTATTTTCTGAAAAAATCTTGGCTTTTAGCACCTTGGCAGGGCTCAAGGACCTGGCAACAAAAATTTCCGGGTCCTCGTTCCACTCTATAATATCAATTTTTTCACCTTTAAGTTCACTTACAATAGACTGGACCCTGTTACCTTTAGGTCCTACACATGCACCGACAGGATCCACATCCTTGTTACGTGAGTACACAGCTACCTTAGAACGGTTTCCCGGCTCACGGGCAATAGCTTTAATTTCAACAATACCATTATATATTTCCGGGACTTCCAATTCAAACAAACGCTTTAACAGCCCGGGATGTGTTCTGGAGACCAGAATTTGAGGACCCTTTGTTGTTTTTTTTACTTCCAGTATATATGCTTTAAGACGATCTCCCTGTTTATATACTTCTCCAGGCATCTGTTCCGAAGGTGTTAAAACTGCTTCCGTTTTTCCCAGATTAATTATGGTATTTTTTTGTTCAAAGCGTTGTACCAAACCGGTAACAATATCTTCTTCCCTATCAACATATTCTTCATAAACAAGGTCACGCTCAGCTTCTCTAATACGTTGAATAACAACCTGTTTGGCAGTCTGTGCAGCTATTCTTCCGAAGTTTTTAGGAGTGACTTCCAATTCAATAATATCCCCAACCTTATACAGGGGATCTTTTTTCCTGGCCTCGTCAATATGAATTTCCTGGTGTGGATTGAGTACTTTTTCAACGACATTAAGACAGGAATATACCCCCATTTCTCCGGTGTTCCTGTCGATATTAACCTTAACATTATGAGCAGAATTAAAATTTCGTTTATAAGCAGAGATTAAAGCTGCCTCAATAGCCTCAAACAAAGTTTCCTTTTTAATTCCTTTCTCCTTTTCTATAGCCTCCAGAGCTAACATAAAATCCTGGTTCACTTTTTTACCCCCTATTTTTGTTTATACCAGAGGTTCGCTTTGGTGATCTCCTCCAAAGGAATATTAAACTGCTCACCTTCATCTGTCTCTATAATAAGTAAATCTTCCTGGAATTCCTTCAGGATTCCGGCAAAAGTTTTACGTTCCTTTATTTTATGGGAGGTCTTAATTTTTACATAGTTTCCCTGAAACATTCTGAAATCATCGGGTTTTTTCAGTGGTCTTTCTATGCCTGGAGAAGAGACTTCCAGTATATAGCTGGAAGGAATGGGATCTTCCCTATCCAAAATTTCTCCCAGTGATTTATTAACTTCTTCACAATCTTCCAGAAAAACCCCTCCGGGTTTATCTATATATACTACTAGATGAGGTCGTTTTCCGCTAGATTTATAGTCTACTCCGACTAACTCAATTCCTATCTTGTCAGTTACCATTAAAGCCAGTTCTTCTATTTTTTTAGTAATATTTTTTTTCCCGGCACTTTCATCGGCTTTCACGGAACACATCTCCCTGCAAATTCTTTAAGAATAAAGAGTGGGAATAAGCCCACTCTTTGTCAAATTACCACTTCATCTTCTACCATGTAACATTCTATCACATTTAAACATCTTATGCAAGAGAAGCCTACTTTAAAGAATTTACGCGGGTAAGGTATTTTATTATTTCCCAGTACATTTTCATCCTGGCGGCCATTCCTTTCCATACCCCCATTTTTTCTTCTTTCATAACATGGGACATATCGTGCAAAAGAACTTCTTTTACTCTGATATGAGATGATTCCATAAAGCGATTTATTGCCATCTCCACACCAAATCTGGCTACATCCAGATCTGAGATCTTTTCCATTAAAGAAAATTTTAAAGCCCTCTGACCTGATAGATACGGTGCCATTTTCTGAGCAAAATCGGTGGCTATTCTCCCTTTTTCAAAGATCCCGATAGTCATGTCTGCCTCATCATCAATAACAGGTTCGAGAAGATTATGTACATGTTTTTCCGTTAAACCCAGTAAATCGGCATCTAAAAAAAGGACCACATCTGCTTGAAAATTATCCAGGCCTGCCTTTAAAGCTCCTCCTTTGCCCCGATTCTCCGTTAATTCAACCACCTCAACACCATAGCTCTTAGCTACACTAACAGTATCGTCAGTGGAACCGTCACTTACAACTATAATTTTTTTAATTAAAGCAACATGTTTTAACACAGCTAAAACATGTCCGATATTCTTTTGCTCGTTATAGGCCGGGATAATGGCAATAGCCTCCATCTTAACTTATCCTCCGTTTCGCGTAGTGTTTTCAGATATTTTCTGCTTTACTATTTCCATAATTTCTTTTTCCAGCGCTTTAAATAATTTATGGGGAGCTACTTTTTTTAACACCTTTCCTTCCTTAAAAATGACACCAAAGTTATTGCCGCCAGATATACCAATATCCGCTTCACGCGCTTCTCCGGGGCCGTTAACAGGACAACCCATAACAGCAATTTTTAAAGGCCAGTTAATATGTTTTACCGCTTCCTCAACTTTATCTACCAAATTTTCCAGGTCGATCTTGCAACGAGCACATGTAGGACAGGAAATAATATCCGGCCCGAAATTTCTTGAACCTGCCGCTTGTAAAATTTCTTTGGCGACATAAATTTCCTTTACCGGATCCCCCGTTAAAGAGACTCTTACAGTATCACCAATTCCATCTAACAATAACGAACCGATACCCAATGAAGATTTAATTGCTCCTTTTAAACCTCTGCCGGCCTCAGTAACTCCCAGATGTAACGGATAGGGCATGCGCTCAGCAATTTTCCGATAAGCATCTACAGTAGTTACAACATTCGCTGCCTTCAGAGATACAACTATATCCTGAAATGAATTTTCCTCTAAAAATTTTATTGTTTGCAAAGCTGATTCTACCAAGGCATCTGCTGTTGCCCCCCCGTACTTCATTCTGAGTTCCCTGCGTATGGAACCGGAATTAACCCCTATGCGTAAAGGGATACCTTTTTCTTTAGCTTTTTGAATAATCCGGGCAAGTTTATCGTTACCCCCAATATTTCCAGGATTAATTCTTATTTTATCGGCTCCATCTTCAAGACAAAGGAGAGCCAGGCGGTAATCAAACTGGATGTCTGCTACAACGGGTAAAGGTGAATTTTTTTTAATAGTACTAAGGGATTTGGCATCGCTTTCATCGGTAACAGCCACCCGGACTATTTCGCAACCGGCTTCAAAAAGCTCGTTTATCTGTTTTAAAGTAGCTTTAATATCAGAAGTATCGGTATTTGTCATAGATTGAATGGAAACAGGAGCCTCTCCCCCAACAGTAACATTACCGACTTTTACAGGTAAGGATTTGCGCCGCAATTTCTCCCTCCTCTAAAAAATAAGACGTGTAATATCCTGAAAGGCAATTAATATCATTAAAATTATAAGCAAAGTAAAACCGATAAAATGGATGAAACCTTCTTTCTGGGGATCAATAGGTTTACCCCTAATGCCCTCTACAGCGAGAAAAAGTATCCTGCTCCCGTCCAGGGCAGGAATCGGCAATAAATTAATAATACCCAGATTCACGCTTATTATTGCTGCCAGGGAAAAAAGATTACTCAATCCTTGTTGCATTACCTCTCCTACCACGGCAACTATTCCTACAGGTCCGGCGACATCTGCAGGGATGGCACCGGTAATCATCTGATATAGGCTGATAAAAATTAACTTAATAAAAAACCAGGTATAAGTAAAACCAAGGAAAAGGGACGATAAAAATGCATATTTTTTATATACGGGAGCAATACCAATTAAACCCCTGCCGGTTTCCTCTATGGGAATTACCGGGACTAAAAGTTCCGTATGATCCCTTTTTATAAGCATGGTGATTTGTTTCCCGGGATTAGCATTTATATGTGAAATGACGTTGTTCCAGTTTTTCATCTCCAAACCATCAATAGCGAGAATAACATCCCGGGACTGTAAACCAGCTTCGAATGCCCTGCTTTTAGGAAGAACTTCACCTATTTGCGTTGACTGGGTTTGTGGTACCCCTAAAAAAAAGAAATAGACCAGGGAAAAAAGCACAATGGCCAATAAGAAATTCATAACAGAACCTGCAGAAATAACAGCAAGACGAGAAATTAAAGGTTTTTCCTGAAAACTTCCCTTTTTCCGTGCATCTTCCGGGTCCTCTCCTAATAAACGACAAAAACCTCCCAGGGGGAATAACCTTAGAGTATAGCGTGTACCTTCTTTTTCCCAAGATAGTAGTTCTTTCCCGAATCCAATAGCAAATTCCAGTACATTTATGCGTACTAACCTAGCCACGATAAAGTGACCGAATTCATGAACAAAAATTAATATCCCAAAAATAATAATCGAAGCTATAATCGTATTAACCATCAACATTCTCCTTTATTCATCTAAAATCTTTATGGTTTCCTGCCTAGCCCAGGCATCTGCTTTAACAATATCATTAAGGGATGGATTTAGCATTGCGGAATGCCTGTTCATAATTTCTTCCAATACTACAGGAATATGCAAAAAAGATAGGCGATTTTCCAAAAACCTTTCTACAGCAACTTCGTTTGCCGCGTTCAGAACAGCAGGCATAGTCCCCCCTGTTTCCCCTGCCCGGTAGGCATAATTAAGACACGGGAAACTTTTTTGATCTGGAGGTAAAAAGTTTATGCTGTGTTTCTCCTCCCAATTTAACCTGGGAAAGTTGCTTTCCCACCTCTCCGGATAGCTCAGTGCAAACTGTATGGGTAAAAGCATACTGGGAAGACTCATTTGTGCAATAATTGAACCATCGTTAAATTCTACCATGGAATGGATTATGCTTTCAGGGTGAATCACAACGTCTATTTTCTTAAATTCCAGGTTAAAAAGCCAATGGGCTTCTATAACCTCAAAACCTTTATTCATCAATGTTGCTGAATCTATTGTTACCTTTGCTCCCATTTTCCAGTTAGGATGTTTTAAGGCCTGAGAAGGCTGGACTCCCGCAAGTTCTTTTTTTCCCCATCCTAAGAAAGGACCGCCGGAAGCAGTTAATATTATCTTTTTGACCTCGTTTTCTCTTCCTGCATGAAGACATTGAAAAATGGCTGAATGCTCACTATCTACAGGTATAATAGTTTTTTTGGATCTGGCCTCAGACATGATTAGTTCTCCGCCTACCACAAGGGCTTCCTTGTTGGCCAGGGCCACGGCCTTGCCCTCCTTGAGAGCAGCAAGCGTGGGCTCTAACCCGCTGAAGCCCACAAGAGCCACCACGACCATTTCAGCATCGGTCCAGGCAGCAAGAACTTTCAGGCCCTCTTCTCCTATTAAAACGATCGTATCAACATCACTAATTCGTTTTTTTAGCTCCAGTGCTTTTTCTTGCTGCAAAACCGCTGCCGCCAGGGGCTTATATTTTCGAATCTGCATCTCCAGAAGATCGATATTACCCCTGGTTGAAAGGCCTATAATTTTAAATTTTTCAGGAAACTGGTCCACTACCTTTAAGGTTTGTGTCCCTATGGAACCGGTGGAACCAAGAATTGATATCTTTCTGCTCATAAAACCCCTCATTTTAATTATATCAAAATAAGAATAAGAAACAATCCTGCTCTTTTATAAAGCAGCTTCTTTTACAGGCTACAGCAGCGAATATTGTATAAAAATTATATAAATATAGAAAAAGGGGGCAGCAAAAAAAAGACTGTCAAAGCGATCCAGTATGCCACCATGTCCCGGTAAAAGACCTCCTGAATCTTTGACACCCACACTTCTTTTTAGCGCTGACTGACTTAAATCACCCAGGGCTGCGGCCGTACCGACAATAAGTCCCAGCAGCATCCCCGTTAGTAAATTTAAATAATCAGGTGCAAAAAGCCAGGACAACAGCAGCCCGGTCAAACTGCTTGCTGTTATTCCAGCTATGGTTCCTTCCAATGTTTTTTTGGGGCTTATTTGGGGAGCCAGCGGAGTCTTCCCAGCCAGACTCCCTATAAAATAGGCCATGATATCTTCAGACCAAACCATTAAAAATAAAAAGAGAGTTAAAATAAACCCCCCGGGCAATAATCTGATAGCCAGTAAAAAACTGGCTAACCCACCAGTGTATATTATCCCCCAATAGGAAAGGGTAGATTCCCAGTAATTAACTCTTGTGTGAAAGAAAACAGGGAAAAGACTGACTGCAGCAAAAAAAACCGTCCATAATGCCAGAACAAACAGGGCATTTTCCCTGTAAACTGATAAAAGGGCTATGGGAAGAAACAAGTATCCAGATAATTCCACAGTATGCCATCCCTTTTTTCTCATTAAAGAGTAATACTCTTTCAAACCGATCATGGCAATAATTAAAACGATCAAACCATACCAGTAACCCCCGAGATAAATAAAAAAAAGAAGTACCGATATTCCCACTAAAGCAGTAAACACCCTGGTTCTTAGCATTAAATAACACCGCCTATAATTTGTTTATGCCACCAAATCTTCTTTCCCGTTCCTGGTAGTCCAGTATTGCTTTTAAAAAATGTTCTTTTTTAAAATCAGGCCATAGTATCCTGGTAAACCACAATTCAGTATAAGCCAGCTGCCAGAGCAAAAAATTACTAATTCTTAACTCTCCACTGGGACGGATCAACAAATCGGGATCAGGCAAACCCCCAGTATCTAGATATCCGGCAAACAGGTCTTCAGAAATTTCTTCTGTTTTTAACGAGCCCTCTTTAACTCTTGCGGCAATTTTTCTAACAGCATTTAAAATCTCATTCCTGCCACCATAATTAAGGGCAAAATTTAAGATCATGCCGGAGTTGTCCCTGGTAGCTTCCAGGGCATTATTAATTGCTCTCTGCGTAACTTCAGGAAGCTGCTCCAAATTTCCCATGGTTTTAATTATGATGTTCTTTTCGATTAGTGACTGTAATTCTTTATGCAGGTACTCTCCTGGCAGGCTCATTAAAAATTCTACTTCCCAACGAGGTCTTTTCCAATTTTCTGTAGAAAAAGCATATAACGTCACTATACTTATACCCAGTTCATAAGAACAAGTTATAACTTCTTTTAACGTATTAATGCCTGCTCGATGACCTGCTATTCTGGGCAATCCTCTTTTCCTGGCCCAGCGACCATTTCCATCCATAATGATAGCTACGTGTCCGGGAAGTTTTTCCGCAGATATTAGCCTGGTAAGTTCTGTTTCGTTTTTTTTCCTGTCTCTACTCAACATTATCACCTGCAAATCTATAAATAGACCCCCATTAGGGGGCAAAAACACGACAAATTAAAGTCTATAGCCAGCAGGCCACAAAACCTGCACATATTGCTTTTCAAAAGCAAATATTTCAGCATTATTAACAATAATTTCAAATGGAATGAGATTCAGCAGCAATAATTAGTTCCAGGGAGTGATCCGCAAGTTCCATCTGTCTTATAACACGATAGGTTTTTGAGGATACTTCTGTTACCGATTTATCCTCCCGGCTACGATACGGGGGAACGGTCGTTTTTAAATTAAATTTTATCCCTTTCTTCTCTAATATATTTATGGCTTCATCCAATCGATAGACAGTAACATCAGGAATTTTCGCATTCATTATATTCTCCCCGACTTAAATTCAGACCTCCATGATATCTTTTTCCTTTTGAGCAAGCAGCTTATCAATTTCTTCTATTTGTCTCTTGGTTATTTCCAGTACCTCTTCCTGGCCGATTCTCAGGTTGTCTTCAGAGATATTACCATTTTTTCCCTCTGACTTTAACAAATCATTTGCCTCACGCCTGATATTTCTAATGGCTACTCTTGCTTCCTCGGCTTTTTTACGGGTCGTTTTAACCAGTTCTTTCCTTCTTTCTTCTGTGAGCTGGGGGATAGCAAGCCTGATAACATTGCCATCGTTATTGGGAGTTAAGCCCAAATCGGATTTTAAGATAGCCTTTTCTATTTCCCCCAAAATATTTTTGTCCCAGGGTTGTATAACCAGCAATCTCGGTTCCGGGGCAGAAATTGTGGCCAGCTGTTGGAGAGGTGTGGGGTTATTATAATAATTAACGTTTATTTTATCAAGTATAGAAGGAACGGCCCGGCCTGCACGTAAAGTGCCTAGATCTTTTTTAAAAGCCTCTACACTTTTTTCCATTTTTTTCTCCGTATTTTCTAAAATATTCTTCATTACCTGTTTTCCCCCCTAACAATTGTTCCTAATTTTTCGCCCATTATAACCCTTTTAATATTTTCCGACTTATTCAGGCCAAATACTACCAGGGTAATCTTGTTATCCATACACAAAGAAGCTGCCGTTGAATCCATAACACCAAGTCCACGGTTAATAACTTCGATATAGCTTAATTCCGTAAATTTTTGTGCCTCAGGATTCAGAAGGGGATCCATATTATAAATAGCATCGACTTTTCCTTTAGCCAGCAATATTACTTCTGCTTCTATCTCCGCAGCTCTTAAAGCAGCTGTTGTATCAGTAGAAAAGTATGGATTACCAGTACCGCCTGCAAAAATTACGACTCTTCCTTTTTCCAGATGCCTGATCGCTCTCCTACGAATATAAGGTTCGGCGACCTGCTGCATTTCAATTGCCGACTGTACCCTCGTATCAACCTCAAGGCTTTCCAGGGCATCCTGTAAAGCCAGGGCGTTTATTACTGTCGCCAGCATTCCCATATAATCCGCTGTAGCCCTGTCCATACCCCTCTCTCCGGCATGCGCCCCTCTCCAAATATTACCCCCCCCCACTACTACCGCTATCTCTACTTTGTACTTTTTAACCTCTTTAATTTGCTCGGCGATATTTTTTAAAACATCATAATCGATCCCATAACCTTTTTCCCCGGCCAGTGCTTCCCCGCTTAACTTGAGAATAACTCGTTTATATACGGGTAAAGTCATTTATTAACCTCCAGATTTTTAATCTTTAGCTGAAATAAATTAATACCAGTAGAAATCTTTCCCCGTAAAAAAGGCAATAATGCATAGCCTTCCTTTTTAAACTTACAAAATACGCTGAGAGTTTTAGCTGCCCTTTAAAGTGAAACCATTCCTCCATCAATACAAAGCGTTTGTCCTGTAATATAGCTGGATTCATCAGCGGCTAAAAAAACAACTGCCGGACCAATTTCTGCAGGTTGGGCAAAACGGCCCATAGGAATACGCTGCAGGTATTTATCTTTATATTTAGGATCATGAGCAATTTTTTGCGTCATATCCGTATCGGCCATGGGAGCAATATTATTGACCCTGATCCCGTAGGGTGCAAGTTCCCTGGCTGCCGACCTGGTAAGGGCGTGTACCCCACCCTTTGCAGCAGCATAGTTAACCTGTCCAATAGTCCCTAATATAGCTTCTGAAGAAGTAACATTAATAATAGAACCGCGCTTCTGTTCCAGCATTTGTAAAGCTACCGCTTGCAGGCAGTTAAAGGTGCCCTTAAGATTTACCCTTATTATTTCGTCCCATTGTTCACCGGTCATTTTCCAGAGCATGACAGGATTACTAAGACCGGCATTATTAAAAAGCACATCAACGCGGCCAAATTGAGCCACAGCTTCCCGCACCATACTAAAAACCCTGGCTCTTTCCCCGACATCAACCTGGCTTACGATGACATTACAGCCCAATTTTTCAATTTCCAGTACCACCTGGTCTTTACGCTTTATGTTTCGGCTAACCAGTACCAAATCTGCCCCTTCCCGGGCCAGGGCCATTGAAACTGCACTGCCAATTCCTTTCCGGGCCCCGGTAACGATGGCAACTTTCCCTTGCAAGCGCATTAAACCAGCCCCCTATGGTAATAAAAGGTGCCTGGCACTTAACTTATTTACTTATCCTTATAGCTTTTGGCTACAGCTATTTATAGCTTTGGAGAAATTGTATCTTATACGGGTTTAGTTAATCCAGAAATTCCAGTACATCAGAGATATTTAACTCTAACATTTTAATGCTGGCCAGGATGCGATCGCAATTCCTGTCTACACACTGCATGCCACCGGATATCTCTATGAGGCGTTGTACTTTTGCCTTGATATCATCAATAATCCTGCCCGTTTCTTTTAAATCAACTTCCGCAGTAATCACGGTACTATCCCTCCTTATATTCCTTGCTTTCCAAATAATATTAATTCACCGCCAGGATATTGAAATCCTTCCCAGATAACAATCTTTTTAAAGCTAAAAAGTAAGCAGCCCTGTTCCAGGCTGCTTTTAAAACGCATTTAACAAAATTCAGGTTAAATCTTTTACTTCCTTGTTTGGATTTAGCATCAGATCACAAATTAAATAAATCATGTGATCGGTAATTTCCCCGGGGCTTTGGGGACCCTTTGGGTTATACCACTGGATAATCCAATTACACATCCCCAAAATGGCAAAAACGGTAAGCGATATGTTCACCTCGGGAAAATCACCTTTTCTGATGCCTTCGTCCAAAACATCCCGGAAAAATTTTTCATAACTATTACGGCTTTCCACATATTTTGTAGTTTCCTTAGCTGATATTTTTTCTTTTTCCTGAAAATAAATGACCAGAGAAAAATTATTGCCCATTATATAGCGGATATGATTCTGGATTAATTCACGCAATTTCTCCCGGGATGACAACTTTTTACTCATAATAAATTCGGCATGTTTTAATACAGGACTGATTCCTTTATTAAGTACTTCCCTAAATATTTCATTTTTACTGTTAAAGTAGTAATAAATACTGCCCTTGAGTATACCTACCTCATTGGCAATATCCTGCATAGAAGTACCGTTGAATCCTTTTTTTTTGAATAACTTAGACGCTTCATCTAATATTTCTTCTCTTTTATTTTTTCCAACCTCTTCAATGCTTACCATATTTTTATTTGCAACCATCCCATAACCTGCCTTTCGATAAAGATAATATAATGTTATACTATTATTACCTTAATTATCCATTATATTACGCATTAACCTTACGTTTGTTTTACAAATTATATAATTGTACCCTATTTATCAATTTTTATATTATTATGTCATGGTTATAATATTTAGTCAAGATTTGTTATCTAACTATTTTTTATTATTTTGCTTTTAAAGTTTCCCGGAGCTTGTATCTTTGGATTTTTCCACTTGCTGTACGCGGTAGTTCATTTATGAAACGAACCCAGCGCGGGTACTTATAATGAGCAATCTTACTGCGAACAAACTCTTGCAGTTCCAGTTCCAATTGCGGAGAAGGCTTAACACCGTCCCGGGTAACTACAAAGGCTAAAGGTTTTTCCAGGTTTGAAGCATCAGGTGCGCCTATAACAGCACATTCCATTACAGCCGGGTGCTCCAATAAAACACCTTCTACTTCCAGGGGAGACATCCAGATTCCCCCGGCTTTAATCATATCATCGGCTCGACCGCTATACCAGTAAAAACCATCCTCATCCTGGTAGAACTTATCTCCGGTATTAAACCATTCCCCATAAATAGTTTCTTTGGTCTTTTCATGTTTGTTCCAATAGTAGGGGGTAGTACCGTCGTTATTTATCCAGAGAGTACCCGTTTCCCCTGTACTTACCTCCTGCCCGTCCTCATTGACAAGTTTTGCCTCAAAACCATCAAGAAGAACTCCACAGCTACCAGCTTTTATTTTACCGGGAAGATTGGATATGTATATGGCTCCTACATCAGTAGAACCTATTCCATCCAGAATTTCCAGAGCAAATAATTCCTTCCAACGCTCAAAAAGTACTCTGGGTAAAGCTTCCCCTGCTGAAACACAGGCTCTTAAAGAGGAAAAATCATATTTTAGGGAAGAATCCCCAATTAAATTTAGTATACCTAAATAGGAAGTAGGAACACTGAAAAAGATAGTCGGCCTGTACTTGGTTATAATTTCGACTAGTGTTTCCGGCTTAGGTAAATGCGGGCTTAAAATTACGGCAGCACCACTGAGAAAAGGAATTTCAATGGAATTATTTCTGCCGTAAGAAAAATACATTTTAGATGAAGAAAAAACGACATCTTCTTCTGTAATGGAAATAACATCTTTACAGTACGGCGGCATAAAATAAATGAGATCATGGTGAAGATGAACAACCCCTTTGGGAGTCCCTGTAGTACCGGAGCTATAAAGCCAAAAAGCCATATCGTCTTTCGAAGTGGAGACAACTTCCAGGTAAGGAGAAGACTCCTTTACCAGTTCATCATAATTCAGCTGCCCGGGCTGGGAGCGTCCCAGGACTATGAAATGCCGTAGGTGCTTTAATTTATCCCGTATGACTGCAAATTTTGGGGCCAACTCTTCGCTGGTAATTAAAACTTTGGCACGGCTGTCATTCAGATAATAAAAATAATCTTGTGAAAGGGCCATTGTACTTACGGGAACCGGCACTGCTCCAATTCTCATGGCACCAAAAAAGCTGAATATCAGCTGCGGGCAATCAGGCAAACAGATCATCACACGGTTTTCCTGTTCCACTCCCAGGTCTTTCAATATATTACCAATACGGTTTGCTGCAGCCAAAACTTCCTCATAAGTAATTTTTTGCCCCTCGTAATAAATGGCTACTTTATTCCCCCGGTTTTCCTTTAAATGGCGATCTAAAAGAAAAGCACCAAGATTAAATTCACTTGTTATTTCCGGTATATTTATCATTTTAGATCCTCCCGGCAGGTAAAATTTTTTGCTTTTAAATAATGGGTTTTTAAAATATACCTTAACATTTACAGATACAAAGGTTTCTTATTCCTACAAAAACATTTTTTATTTTTCTTTTTTTCTTTAAACCTTCCTTAGATCTTTAAAACGCCTGGCTTTAACCTCGTAGCGCGGCAGGGTGCCAAATTCATGGAATTCTATATTATAGGCGAGATTGGTCTTCAGGCGCAGCTGCCGGGCCAGTTCCTGCTGTACCGCCTCCTGGCTCGCACCCGTACCGGGGATCATCTCTACCTTGAGGGTTGTAACATCGGTATCGCCTTTTTTGCTTACGATAAGCTCGTACTCATCCCCCAGTTCCGGTATGGCACGGACAACTTCCTCTACGGAAACAGGGCTGAACAATACCCCTTTAACTTTGGTGATATGGTCCACACGTCCGTGTATGCCGCCTTTTAAAACCCGGAAAGTACGCCCGCATTCACAGGGCTCCCCCCACATGCTTACATCTTTGGAATCAAACCTTATGCAGGGCTGGGCCTCGCGGTCAAAGGCAGTGATCACTATTTTGCCGGGCCTGTTGGGCTCTTCTACGGGCTCACCGCTCTCCAGATCCACCAGTTCCACCAGGAAAAAGGCTTCGTTGACATGGATGCCACCGGGCTGGGAGGTACACTCATAGGTCCACGCCCCGATCTCCGTGGCACCCACATGATCGTGGACTTTGGCGCCCCAGGCCTCTTCCATACGCTTCTTGGTGGCGGGAACATTGGCACCCGGCTCCCCGGCACAAAGGATCCTTTTTATTCCCAGATCTTTTGGATCCATGTTTAATTTTTTACGGCAGGTATCAGCCATGCCCAATACATAGGTTGGAGTGGCCATCATTGCTGTAGCTTTAAGCTCATTCATTTTAAGCAGCCTCTCCTCCGTATTGAGAATTCCCCCCGGTACCACCTCGCAGCCAAGCTTCTCGCAGGCATAATGACCGCACCAGTAGGCGATAAAAACATTATAACCAAAAGGAATAAAGACACGGTCTGTGTTCCTGAACCCCTGGGCCCAGAGAATATAGGACCAGCTTTCACTCTGCCATTCCCAGTCCTGCCAGGTGTCCGGCTGGTAAACCGGCTGACCGGTTGTACCGCTGGTCTGGTGATACTCCGTAACTTTCTCCAGTGGTACACACAGGCTGTCACCATAGGGCCAGGGGTCCTTGGCCTGGGCCGTACGATAATCTTCTTTCTGCAGTGTGGGAACCCGGGAGATATCCTCCCAGCTTTTTAAGTCTTCCGGGTTGAATCCGGCCTCGTCATAAAGACGGCGATACAACCTGGAGTTCTTATAACCCCACTCTACAATACGCTTAAACTTCTTAAACTGCAGGGCCCTTAATTTGTCCCGAGGCAGTGTTTCTAAAACAGGGTTCCAGTATGCATCCAAACCTTTAATCAACATCTAATAATTTCCCTCCTTTAAATGATTTAACGCATGACCAAATTGGGTAAAAATGTGGCAATTTGCGGAAAGGCGATTAAGAGAACACAGCAGACTATGGCTGCTATTAAAAAAGGCCAGATACCGCGAAAGATGACCTCCAGCGGTACATCCCGGGCCACACCTTTGATCACGTAAACGTTTATGCCTACCGGGGGGGTAATGACACCCATGGCTACCACCAGCACAATTATTACCCCGAACCAGATGGGATCATAGCCCAGGGTGTTAACTACCACCGGGTAGAAAATGGGGATGGTAAGCAAAATCAGCGGGATCATCTCGATAAAGGTACCGAAAAACAGGTAGACCAGTAGAATAATACCCAGGATGATAAAAGGCGGCAGGGACAGGGAAGATACCCAACCGGCAAGCTCAAAGGGAATACGGCTTACAGCCATAAAACGGCCAAAAATAATAGCACCCGCGACGAGGAACAGGATCATGGCCACTGTACGGGTGGTATCCATTAAAGCCCGGTTAAATCTTTCCCAGTTCATACTCCCTTCCACCAGGCTAACCAGTAAAACACCGGCTGCACCGACACCACCTGCCTCTGTGGGGGTAAACCAGCCGGCAAAAAGACCACCGATGGAAATTGCAAAGACGATTAAAACTTCTAAAAGACCGCCACGCAAAGCCACAAATATCTCCCTAGGGCCGGGACGGGGACCGGAAGCGGCCGGACCCAAGGCCGGATTGCGACGGGTGATTACCCAGATAGCCGCCATATACAGCAGGGTAAGAAGAATACCCGGCAAGACTCCGGCTAAAAACAACCGGGCTATGGATTGTTCCGTGGCTACACCGTAAATCACAAAAATCACGCTCGGCGGGATTAAGATCCCCAGGGCACCACCGGCAGCCACACTGGCAGTAGCCAAGGAGTTGCTGTAGTTATACTTCTGCATCTCCGGCACGGCAATAGAGCCTATGGTGGCTGTCGTCGCCGTGCTGGAGCCGCATACGGCACCAAAGATGGCACAGGCTACTTCGCTGGCCATGGCCAGTCCCCCGGCAAAGTGGCCGAATACTTTGTAGGCAAAAGAGTACAGCTTGGTGCCTATGCCGGCATGAAAGGCAAAAAATCCCATCAGCACAAACATGGGAATGACACTAAGGGAATAGGAAGAAAAAGTGGTGTAAAAATCCGAAGAGAGAATCCTGTACGCAGCTCCCAGAGATACTACATAGCTGAAACCGGTAAAACCCACTATAGCCATACCTACGGCGATAGGCATCTTCAGTACCAGCAGGATCAGAAAAAATATTATGCCACATATGCCGGCAAGAAATGGGCTCATCTCCTGACCACCTTTCTGACAGAATCTATTAAACCGGTCAAAACTACTAAACAATATACCAGGAAACCAAAAGCAATAACAAATATAAAAGGATAATAGGATGTTTTGGTAGTAAGGGAAACCTGCCCCGTAATACGTACCGTATTTGCATAAATGCATAGTCTCCAGACAATCAGGCTTAAAAAGAGGAAAACAACCGATCCCACAATAACGTCTATAAATGCCTGGATTTTAGCTGACAGTTTTTCCAGCAGGAAGGTTACAGCAATATGGCCGTCCTGGGCAGCACAGTGGGCCAGGGACAAGCCAATGACCATAGCCGTGAGAACCTCTACAAATTCTATGGTGCCCTGAATGGGGCGTCCCATAAAGCGCATAATCACATTACTTACAACAAGGGCCATTAAGACAACAACTACCCACCGGGCCATACGATCAAGAAAATAACTTAACGTAGAAGTTAATCGACCCATTTATTTTTTTGCCCTCCCTTTGGCCGCGAATTACTAAAAAAGAACGGTCATGCGCCTTGCGGGTTTTAAATCTTCCCCCAAGGCGCAAAACCTTTATTCTAATAAAAAGATTTTAGTAACAGTATACATAAGTATTTTACCTGAAAGGTGGAATTATTTGCCAACATAAGGTGCCACGTCGGGATATTGTTTATTATATTTTTCGGCAATTTCTTTTACTGTTTTAAGTATTTCTTCTCCGGGAAGCCCCCTGCTGTTTAAAAATTCGACATAATCATTCTGAACAGGTTGTATGGCCTCAATCCATCTCGCATTTTCTTCCTTAGAGAGGGTGATAACTTCTCTGGGTTTTTGATCCTTGGCCCATTTTAAACCTCTTTCATTAATCTTATCCCATAAGCCGGGAAGATTTTCTGCATAAAATTTTTCAGTCGTTTCGGTTATTATTTTCTGAATATCCGGAGAGAGGGAATTCCATTTATCGAGGTTCATAACCGAAAAGAACAGCTGGTTATAAAGGAAAGGAGTTAAAGTAATGTAATCACCGGTAACTTCGCCCAGCCTGAAGCCCTGCATTGTTTCCACCGGGGCCACACCGCCATGCATTATTCCCCGTGACAGAGCTTCATACCATTCCCCCATGGGAAGAATTACTGGTGTTGCCCCCAGCATCTTCAGGCCATCCGCCCTTGGACCGGCAGTAGCTCCAATTTCAAGGCCGCGGATATCTTCCAGTTTCCTGACCGGAGTAGTTTTCATCATTAAATCCCCCGGGCCGCTTCCCCACGTCCAAAGATGCTTGACATCCTGAATCTCCTGCGGGTTAAGTTTTTTTATGCCTTCCATAGCTGCAAAACTGGAAACTTTGGAATTGTTAAAATTAATTCCCGGCAAAAGGAAAGTTTCTATGACAGGAAACCTGCCCCTGGTATAGGCATAAACTGATATTCCGATATCAGCAACTCCCTGGACCACGCCTTCATAAATTTCCGCTGCCGGAACAAGAGTTCCCGCCGGATAACTTGTTATTTTAACACGTCCATCAGTAGCTTCTGCTATTGCTTTAGCCCAACCGGTAATAATTTCCGTTTCAACAGGATGGGTAGCCGGGAAAAAATGGGCAAGCCTCAACTCCACCGGCTTGGTATCTGCTGGTTTTGGTGTCTCACCCGGAGTGGCGGCAGGTTTTCCACATCCTACTATAATTAGAGTTGTCAGCATAAGTACTAATAACAGCGTTATTATTTTGGACTTTTTAAATAATCTAGAAAACATTAGTATCTTCCCCCTTCAAATTTTTTCAGTTAATTTAACCTGAAATACTGCAAAATATGTTAAAATTTTCCCCCTCTAACACTTTTTCAACAATTTAGTTTAAATTTTAATATTTTTTTTAAACCACCCCCTCAATTAAATGTATTTATACTAATTGGAAAAGCCAACCAACCGTTTGTTTAATAACAATAAATTATAAACAGATTATTGGAAAACCTACCACTGAAATTATCTCATGGGCAATTTTTATTGTCAAGACATTCTAAATATATTATGCAGTGAAATCAATAATACGTTTAAAGAAAAATGAGGAACTGTCTCCGGGCAAATTAAACCTCTAAAAATCTTTTTAAGTTTAGTCTACATATCTTGAGCCGGAGAAAGTTCCCATATTAAATTGTAAAGAAATTATGTTTTTTCTTTATTTTTGGATAACACCAATGCTTTCCAGGAATGTATCTATGCGAGCTCTGGTGCTTGTTTCGTCAAATTCACGCGGATCAGCACAATTGCCTTCAAAAGTCATGACAGGATAACCCTTTTCCATGAGCCCCAGTCTTACTTCGGCCACATTTAGGCTTAAACCTTCACAACCCCGGTTGTAGTGCAGCATTATTCCGTTCAAATCCCAATCACGGTAAATACTGGACATCAGCTCCACTTTAAATCTTGTGGATCATAAAAAGCTGAATACAACGGGCGGCGCAGGTTCCACTCCGCATAAATATTTAAAGCCTGATCGAGGTCTTTTATTTCTATGCCTTTTTGCTGGGGTGTTTTTGCCGGCAGCATATGCAGTTGTCCCTTTTCATCATATTCATAATCAAATATTCCCTTAAGGCCAAAAGTATAAAGCGAACCCACAGAAACTGTTCCCAGGCTTTCCAGGTAACGGAAAATCTTTAAGAAGGCCCAGGGGGGTTGGGTATCCGTAATGACCCGGAATTGTTCGTTGGGAAAGCGCACTGCCTATACCACGGCCTCCAGCAATAACTATAGTAGCATCTTCAAGCTTAACCCCTTCTACCTCTTCCTTTACTACATCAACAATCTTTACTTTAATACTCTCCGGCGAAATCGTAATAGGATATTTTATAACCTCTCCTTGGCGTGATGAATCCCTTATAGCAGGTTCCTGGCTTTTCACCCTAATGCTGGCTATTTGGGGTTGATCTTTTTCAATCATATATACAGCATTTGCTTTTCCTCCATAAACAGGGCGTGTCATCTTTAAAAGTTTTGATTTAGGGTCAACGCATAAATCAATACAGTCCATTACGACCCCCGTTTTTAGCCGAAATGCCAGACTAGGGGCGAGATCTCTTCTATATTTAACATTGTTTAACATAGACCTCCCATTTTAAAGATTTTAAATTTACATAAAATATTTGAGGGTGATTTTATCCGTGCCGTAATCTTCCCTCACTCATATTTTTTTAACGCGTCTGCCGTTTCGGCTGGCGACATCTTACCGTGAGTCTTCCCATCGATTTCCATCACCGGACCTAAAGCACAGCAACCGAGGCAGTTAACGGTCTCCAGGCTAAACTTCAAATCCAAGTCCGTTTCGCCAGGTTTAATTCCAGTCAGGTCTTGCACCGTGTCGAGGACACGGTGCGCACCACGAACATGACAGGCAGTACCCATACAAATGTGAATTTCATGACGTCCTTTAGGAACTAAACTAAAGGCTTTATAAAAAGTAGCTATATGC
>QZJM01000002.1 GCA_003605065.1 Dethiobacter sp.
GCTATACCCTGGAAGAGATAGGGAAAAATATAGGTCTTTCTCAGGCAGCAATTTTCAAGCTGGCAAATAAGTAAATAAGTTAAGTGCCAGGCACCTTGCGCGCATATTCTGCAGAAAAATGGGTAATTGACAGCCAAATACTCAGCCTATATAATATCATTAAGCGATATCGAGTATTGATACTTAAGGTGATAATTCTATGAAACAACGTGTTTTGCGTAAGCTTTTTTTGGGGTTTATGCAGGTCCACATTTTATACCATGCTAATAAAGAGCCAATTTATGGTGTCTATATGCTTGAAGAATTAAAAAGGCATGGTTATGATATTAGTCCAGGAACTTTGTATCCTTTGCTGCATGGTTTAGAGTCAGGGGGCTTGTTGACCAAGAAAGAGCTGTTAACAGATGGTAAAGTCCGCAAATATTACAGCATTACCCCGGCGGGAGTAGAAGTTTTTAAAGAAGCGAGCAAAAAAGCAGCGGAACTGGTTAAAGAGATTCAAGAGGGTTAATACTTATGGAGGAAGGGATTATCATGTTTGTCTTAAAAAATGTGTGTTATAAAGATGTTTTAGAGATAGAAGAGCTGGTTATATGTCCGCAAAAAATAACCTGTATAATAGGTGAAAGTGGAAGTGGCAAAACTACCTTTCTTAAAATGCTAGATCATTTGATTAGTCCCGATCAGGGGACTATAGAATATAAAGGGCAGGATATAAAGGCGTTAGACCCTGTTTTACTGAGGAGAGAGGTTATTTTATTGCCCCAAACGCCGGTAATCTTTCCTGGAACGATAAAACACAATTTGCTCATAGGATTGTTCTTTGCTAGGAAAACAGTTGTTGATGATTCCACGTTGCTTGAAATAGTAAATAAAATCGGATTGAAAAGAGGATTACTTGATGATGCAAGCACATTATCAGGCGGTGAAAAGCAGCGGTTAGCTCTCGGTAGGGTTATGCTTATCGAACCTGAAGTGATGCTTCTTGATGAGCCAACTTCTGCTCTTGATGATGATACGGAAGCCAAAACAATTGAATATGTAAAAAACTATGTAAAAAGAAGAAGAAAAACTTTGGTGATGGTGACTCATTCAAAACAGCTCGCAAAAAACTATGGGGAAACAATCGTTACCATAAGTAACGGTAAGCTAGTTAGTATAGAGGAGGTGGCATGATATGAACGGAATTATTGAAATAGGCTCGTGGCGTTTACTGGTGGCTTATTTCTTTTTAATTGTACTTCTTATACTGATAAAAGGACTGGAGATTGGAAAAGAGAAAGAGATAATTATTGCAACTTTACGAATGACTGTACAATTAGTAGCAGTGGGATATGCGCTTGATATTATTTTTAATCAAAGCCAATTTTATATTTCTTTGTTGATTTTAATTCTTATGCAATACTTTGCTATTCGGAATATTTACAGTCGGGTAAAAATGCCTTTAAATAACAAGTTGCGTCGTGTAGTTGTCTTTTCCATGCTTACAGGGACAACTCTGACAATTTTTTTCTTTTTGGTCCTGGTTATTAACCTCAAGCCGTGGTATGAGCCCCGCTATTTTCTTCCTATTACCGGAATGATAATAGGCAATTCTATGACAGGCATTTCTCTAGGGGTAGAACGGTTAATTAGCGGGGTAACAGCAAAGAAAGAACTTATTGAAGGGGCATTAATGCTGGGCGCTACCCCCAAAGATGCAACGTTAGATATTGTGAAAGATGCCTTTACATCAGCAATTATGCCTACTATTAATTCTATGGTGGGTATGGGTATAGTTTTTCTGCCCGGCATGATGACAGGCCAGATACTTTCAGGAGTCTCTCCTTTAGTCGCTATAGAATACCAAATTGCCATAATGCTTGGTATAATAGGAAGCGTATCGATAACTGTTTTTATATTAGTCAGGCTTGGTTGCCAAACTTTTTTTAACCGCTGGAGCCAGCTTGAAGATACTAAAGGTATGGGGACACACCCCTGGTAAAGCATCGGGGAATGTCCCCGAATCATACGCTGCGCTACGGTGACATGGGGACATTCCTCAATTTTTTAGACGCTGAGTAGTTTTCTTTTTGTGTGGTATAATCTATCTAAAGGGGACAGATTTATGGGTGAACGGGGATTTGATGTAATTGTCATTGGAGCAGGACATGCGGGTTGCGAGGCGGCACTGGCAGCCTCCAGGATGGGGTGCAAAACCATTCTTATTACCACAAACCTGGATCACCCCGCTCTCATGGCCTGCAATCCATCCCTGGGAGGCCCCGGCAAGGGCCACCTTATCAAGGAAATTGACGCCCTGGGCGGGATTATGGGTGTTAATGCGGATCGTCATGTACTGCAGATGCGAAAGTTAAATACCAGCAAGGGCCCGGCGGTGCAGGCTTTGAGGGCCCAGATCGACAAGCATGCTTACCAGAGGGGCATGAAAGGTTTCCTGGAAAAAGAATCTCTTTTAACCCTGCGGGAAGGAGCCGTCAAGGAGATTCTGGTGGAAGGGGAAGAGGTGCGGGGGGTCGTAACCCGTCAGGGCAGCACCTATCTTTGCCGTACCGTCGTCCTGGCTGCCGGTGTTTACCTTCACTCGGAAATTTTCCTGGGGCATAACCACTACCCGGGAGGTCCCGCAAATCAGAACCCCTCCGATGAACTGGCAAGCAACCTCGTTTCCCTGGGTTTTGCGGTGGAGCGATTCAAAACGGGAACCCCTCCGCGTGTCTATAGACGAAGCATCAACTTTGCAGGGCTTTCACCGGTTGCAGGAGAGCCCGATACGGGCAGTTTTTCCTATGCAACCGAAAAAAGAGAATTCAAGCAGCTGCCCTGTTACCAGACATATACGAATGAAAAAACCCACAAGCTTATCCTGGATAATATTAATTATGCGCCGATTTATTCCGGCCTTATCAAGGGCAAAGGCCCCCGGTACTGCCCCTCTATAGAAGACAAGGTGGTCAGGTTTGTACACCGGGAAAGACATCCCATCTTTATCGAGCCCGAAAGCGAGGAAACGGAAGAGATGTACCTGCAGGGGGTTTCCACGGGCCTGCCGGAGGAATTGCAATATGCTTTTCTGCGAACAGTTCCAGGTCTGGAAAATGTTGTCATCACCCGCCCGGCATATGCCATTGAGTACGACTTTTTCCCTCCTACACAGTTAAAAGCGACCCTGGAAACCAAAAAGGTTAAAGGGCTTTTCTTTGCCGGCCAGATTAACGGCACTACAGGTTACGAGGAGGCAGCGGCCCAGGGGCTGCTGGCCGGTATAAACGCTGCCCTGCAGTGCCGGGGAGAGCCTCCTTTTATCCTGGAAAGGACAGAGGCCTATATCGGAGTATTGATAGATGATCTGATCACAAAAGGGGTAACGGAACCTTATCGCATCTTTACCTCCCGTTGCGAATACCGCCTGCTTCTCCGGCACGACAACGCTGATTTACGCTTAACGGAAAAAGGCTACCGGCTGGGACTTATCGGCCAGGAGTGCTATGAACTTTTTAAGGAAAAAAAGAAACTGCTGGAAGAGGAGAAAAATAAGTTAAAAAATATCCGGCTGATTCCTTCACAGCAAGTAAACGAGGCCCTGGCCAAAATCGGCTCCGTTCCTCTGACCAGGCCGCAGACTCTGGCAGAACTCCTGAAACGACCGGAAGTGGGTTATAACGATCTTGTCCACATCCTGGGTGAAGAAGGGGAATTTTCACCTTCCAGGGATGTGGAGATTATCAGTGAAGTGGAAACCCAGATCAAGTACGAAGGTTATATCGCCAAGCAGGAGAACAGCGTTAAGCAGCTCACCAGGCTGGAATCCAGGGTCATTCCCCCCGATTTTTCCTATGACGGGCTGGCCAACCTCTCCACGGAGGCGAGGCAAAAGTTGAAAGCGATAAAGCCGCGAACCCTGGGGCAGGCTTCACGTATCGACGGTGTTACTCCGGCAGATATATCTTTCCTGGCCCTTCACCTGGAAAAAAGGCGCCGTTCCGGAACGAAACAAGCCTGCAATATACCCGATATACAGGAGTGATTGAAATTGCCTCCCCCGGGCTGGTATTATCGTTTGAGCACTTTTTTTAAAGAAAAATTTAAGGAAAAAGTATCTAAAATTCCTCTCGATGCCGGTTTTAGCTGCCCTAACAGGGATGGGACCATTTCCACAGGGGGATGCATTTACTGCTGCAATCCCAGTTTCAGCCCCGGCGCCCTGGCAAGGGAGAAAACCGGCACAAAACCGGCCATCAGGGAACAAATCCTTCGTTTTCAGTCCAGGCTGGAAAAAGGCCGCGAAGATACGGGGCCGGAAATTATCCCGGAAGGCTTTATACCACGGCGCAAGTATCTCGCTTATTTCCAGGCATATTCCAACACCTATGCCTCTGTTTCCCGTTTAAAAGAGCTTTATGAAGAAGCCCTTCAAACACCCGGTATTATCGGCTTAAGTATCGCTACCCGACCCGATTGCCTCGGCCCCGGGGTTTTGGAATTGCTGGCCGGCTACGCCCGGGATTTTCACATCTGGCTGGAGCTGGGACTGCAGTCAGCACATGACCGTACTCTGGAGCTGATAAACAGGGGGCACAACTACAGGCAGTTCCAGGAAGCGGTTTTAAAAAGCCAGTCTACGGGTATCTATCTCTGTGCCCATATTATAAACGGCCTGCCGGGAGAAGGGCGGGAAGAAATGCTGGAAACAATTCACAGGATCAACTCCCTGCCTCTTGACGGGATCAAGTTCCACCAGCTTCAGATTTTCAGCCATACCCCCCTGGAGTGGCTTTACAGGCAGGAGGAGTTCAAGGTTCTTGCCATGGGGGAATACCTGGAGATCCTTTGCGACCAACTGGAAATATTGCGCCCTGATGTTGTTGTCCACCGCCTGCTGAGCGAAGCAACCAGCAGTGACTTCTTACTGGCTCCGGACTGGCATGTGCCCAGGGCCCTTTTTTCTCAGCTTGTGGAAAAGGAATTAAAAGTACGCCGCTCTTACCAGGGACAAAAATATGCTGGTACAAAGACTTTTGTATGAAAATAGCGAAGCGTTTGCTGGTGGCGTATTTCCGGGTTTGCTGAAGCCAAGTTCTACTACTGAAATTAGCGTGAATTAGTACGAAGGGCTTGACAGGGTGCCTGCTGACAGAGTAATTTTTAACATATATAACATAAAGTTGGAGGACTGCGCTAATTGAAAAAGGCAATTTATCTGCTGGTTAAAGGTGTGGGCATTGATTTAATCCGTATCAGACGCATTGCCCGCGCTTACCGGCGCAGGCCGGAACGTTTTTTAACAAGGATCTTTACCCCCAAAGAGATCGAAATTTTACAGCAGAAGGGTAATATCTTCCCCTCTATGGCAGCCCGTTTCGCCGCCAAGGAGGCTATTGCCAAAGCTCTCGGCTGCGGTATAGGCGTAGCTAAATGGTGTGAAATGGAGATTCTTCCCGGAACCAGAGGAAAGCCCGTGGTCTTTCTGAAAGGCGGTACCAGGTCCTGGGCTGAGAAGTACGGGATTAAAGGTGTGGAGGTTTCTATGTCCCACGATGGGCCCTATGCCATCGCCAAGGCAGTTGCTTATGGTGGTACCCCCAAGGGAAAAAGCTCTTTTTAATTTTAATAAATTTAATTTCCTCATTTACGGACTTTTTCCCGGGCCATATGTTTTTTAAAATCAGCCTTCCTTTATCTTGACACAGCCCTTGTTTTGTGCTAATTTAAAAATAAAATTGAGCTGTGGGGTCAGGATTCAAATTTTCTTTTTTCCTTTAATCCTGAGTAATTTACTCGGCATTTATCCTGCAGTCCCGGCAGAGAGGTGGTGGAAAGCGGATGCGCTTATCGGCCAAAGGGGAATACGGTGTCAGGGCCATGGTTTACCTGGCCCTGAATTACCGGAGCGGGCCGATCCCCTTAAGTAAAATTGCCCTGGGGGAAAATATCTCCCAGCAATTCCTGGAGCAAATTTTTGCTGCATTAAGGCGTGAAGGTTTAATTTACAGTGCCAGGGGAATAAAGGGCGGGTATACACTGGCCTACCCGCCGGAAAAAATTTGTGTGGGCGATATTATCAGGGCCCTGGAAGGCCCCATCACTCCGGTAAATTGCCTTTCAGAGGGGAAAGAAGAGGCTGATCGCTGCACCAGAGCCGATATCTGCCTGACCAGAAATGTTTGGGAAAGGCTGAGGGACCATATCAACTACCTGCTGGATAACATCAGCCTGCAGGATATGATCGAAGGAAAATTTGACGAATTTATCGTGAATAAATAAATTTAAACGAATTGTGGAAAGGGGGCCTTTTACAGTGCAGAAAATTTATATGGACCATGGTGCTACCACCCCTTTAAAAGAAGAAGTGCTGGAGGCCATGCTTCCCTATTTAAAAAATATCTTTGGTAATCCCTCCAGTTTACATTCTTTCGGACGGGAAGCCCGCAAAGCCCTGGATGAATCCCGGGAAAAAGTTGCCCGGGCGCTCGGTGCTTCCCCCGAAGAGATTATTTTTACCTCGGGGGGGACGGAAGCCAACAACCTGGCCATACAAGGTGTAGCCAGGTCTCTTTCTTCCGGTGGGGGGGGGCATATTATCACCAGTTCCATTGAACACCATGCTGTGCTGGATACGGTAAAATACCTTGCCAACACCGGTTTTGAGGTAACCTTTTTACCCGTAGACGAGTACGGTATGGTAGATCCCGGGGAACTGGCTGCCCGGATAACAGATCAAACCATCCTCGTTTCGATTATGACCGCCAACAATGAAATAGGTACCATTCAACCCTTCGAGGAAATCGGCCGTATTTGCAGGGAAAGAGGTGTTTACTTCCATACGGATGCCGTCCAGGCTATCGGACATCTGCCCTTTAACCTGAAAGAGCAGCCCATTGATATGCTTTCTCTTTCCGCGCACAAGTTTTATGGTCCCAAGGGAGCAGGAGCGCTGTATGTTCGTAAACGTTCCAAATTAAAACAGGTTATCTTTGGCGGCTCACAGGAAAGAAAGCTGCGTCCCGGAACGGAAAATTTACCCGGAGTCGTGGGGTTGGGACGGGCTATCGAGCTTGCTACTTCGGATATTGAGGGAAAAAGCAAATATTTAAAGAATTTAAGGGATCGCCTCATTAAGGGATTACTGGAGATCGAAGATGTCAGGCTTAACGGGCATCCCCAAAAAAGGCTGCCGGGGAATGTAAACGTCAGCGTGCTGTATGTAGAGGGTGAAGCCCTCTTGTTAAGCCTGGATTTAAAGGGTATTGCTGTTTCCAGCGGCTCGGCCTGTACCTCCGGTTCCCTGGACCCCTCTCATGTGTTGTTGGCTATTGGCCTGGACCACCAGGCAGCTCATGGTTCCGTGCGTTTGACACTGGGTAAGGATAATACTCCCCAGGAGGTTGATTATACACTGGAGGCTGTTAAAGAGATTGTAGAAAGGCTTAGAAAAATGTCTTCTGTTTACAAGAAGTAGTTGCGAAAAAGAGGCCAACAATGGTAGAATGTTTGGGGAGGGAAAGTTATGTACAATGAAAAAGTTTTAGATCATTTTCAAAATCCCCGCAATGTTGGGGAAATAGAGGATGCCAGCGGCGTGGGTGAAGTAGGCAATATGAAATGTGGAGATATAATGAAAATTTTTATCAAGGTAGAGGATAACATTATTAAAGATATCAAGTTTCTGACTTTTGGCTGCGGAGCGGCTATTGCCAGCAGCAGTGTGCTGACAGAAATGGTTAAGGGGAAAACGCTGGAAGAAGCCCTGGCTGTAAGCAATAAAGATGTCGCGGAAGAATTGGGTGGATTGCCTCCCGCCAAGCTGCACTGTTCCAACCTGGCTGCTGATGCCCTGCATAATGCCATTGACGATTACAAGAATAAATTATCTCATTAAAAATTAAAATAAACTAAAAACAGGTATATTATTGATTCCCCTCTTCATATTTATTTAAATACGATGTTTTTTGAAGGGGGGATTTTTATGTCCACAGCAAGATATAATCACTTCAGCAGTCCAAGAGCGTCTGCACGGTACCGCTCCTTTAAAAAGCGTCCCCTAAACAGGGATTTTATCGCTCTGATCATTGTTTTAGGCCTCTTTCTGGGCATTTTTGTCATTTCATCCCGGTTTGGTTCTCCCGGTGTTGCTAGTATGGTAAATTTTAGGACGGTTATCGTCGAGGGTTTGCAGCTGGACTACCTTACTATAATCAGCCAGTCACTTCCCGGTATGAGGATGAAAGAAATAAAAAAAGAAAACAAGGTGTCACCCGGGGACGACACTGGGTCAGGTATTAGGCTGCCTTTACAGGGCTACCCTCAGATATTTTTACATAACGAACTGGCAGGTTTCAGGGTTATCGAGGCCCCCAGGCTTTATTATCCTTCTTCCCACAGTGACTACCAGTTTGCCGGTGACACCGGGATTGTGTATGAGGAGTTTCAACCGGAACAGGGGGGAGAAGGTGTTTCTTTTTTACTGGATACAAGGTCTGAGCCTTCCCGGGAAAAACCTTTTATGATCCAAGATGACAAACCCCTGGTCCTGATTTACCATACACATACCACGGAATCTTTTATCCCCATATCGGGTAAAACTTTTACCGATGACCCGGAACAGACAGTGGTTTCCCTGGGCGCTTACCTGGCTGAACTGCTGAAGAAGGACCATGGTATTCCCGTCCTGCATCATAAAGAAGTTTTTGATATCAACCGCCGTTATGCCTATGAAAAGGCCCGTCCCAGTATTGAAAAAGTACTGGAAAAGAACCCACAGATCCAGGTAGTGCTGGATCTTCACCGTGATGGTGTTTCCCGCCAGGTTACCACGGCAAGCGTTGCCGGGAAGGGCACGGCTAAAATTCTTTTTGTTGTCGGTACCCAGTATGAAGGGTGGTATAATAACCTGCGCTTTGCTCTTTTTTTAGAGAAAGCCATGGCGGAAAAATATCCGGGCCTTTCCCGGGGTATCAGGAAACATGCTTTTATCTATAACCAGAACCTGCATCCCCGGAGCCTTATCGTAGAGATCGGCGGCCATGAAAACAACAGGGAGGAGATTACAAGGGCTGTTTCCTACTTTGCAGAAGTGCTGGCGGCTGCATTTAATTAGTGTGGGTATAAAAAGGCTTTTTGCGGTTAAGAGTACAGGCTAAAGGTTTAAGAAAGGGTGAATTACCTTGGCAGGCAAACCTTTAGCCTTACTTTTCCTTGGTATAATTTTTTTCGCGCTGGTAGTCTATTGTGGTTTAAATGCGGTGGAAAACGGCATCCAGGAGCTTATGGCCCTGGAAGGCCCGGGACAGGCCCTGCGCTTTAAGGTGGGAGAAGGTAAGTTGGTAATTTTATTTGCCGGAAAAAACTATCTTATATCTTATGGTTCTTACCTGAAAGGACTATTTTAACTGCCTCATATTGAGTTGAACCTGCCTAAAGCAACGGTAACTTTCCGCCTATTTTCATATCGAACTCTTATTTTTTTTAGTGAGTTTAAACTTGACAAATATTCGAATGGATGTTATTGTAAAAAAGAATAGTTAGCACTCTCAACACCCGAGTGCTAATTTAAAAAGGGGTGTAAACAATGGGGCTCAGCACACGAAAAAAGCATATTTTACAGGCAGTTGTCACAGATTATATTAAATCAGCACAACCTGTTGGGTCTCGTACTGTCGCCAGGCGCTACAAGGTGGGATTAAGTCCTGCTACCATTCGCAATGAAATGTCTGATCTGGAAGAGGCCGGCTATTTAGTTCAACCCCATACTTCGGCCGGAAGGATTCCTTCTCAAAAAGGTTACCGTTACTACGTTGACCAGCTTATGGAGACCTCGAACCTTGGAGAGGAAGAAAAAGCGGAAATCAGACAGGTGTTTGAATATAAGAAACTGCAGGAAATAGAGGAAATTATCCGGCACACTTCCCGCCTTCTTTCTTTGCTGACCAATTATACATGTTTAATATTAGGGCCGCAGTTGAAAAAAAGCGCTTTTAAAAAGCTGCAGATCATGCCTCTGGATACCCAGAGAGGACTGCTTGTACTGGTAACTGATACAGGTTTCGTAAAAAACAATGTTATTAACCTGCCTCAGACTTTGTCCGGAAATGAATTGAACCGCATTGTTTCATATCTTAACAGGCGTTTGGAAGGCCTTACTATTGATAAAATCACCTCCAGGCTCATTGGCGAGCTGCGCCGGGACCTTTACCATCACATTAAGTTTCTGGAAGAAACTTTTACCCTGCTGGAAGACAGCCTGGCTGAAGATGAAAGACGCGTGTTCCTGGGCGGTACTACCAATATCCTGAACCAGCCGGAGTTTGGAGATATCGGAAAAGTAAAATCCCTGCTTTCCCTTTTTGAACAGCATTCTCTGCTGGCAACCTTACTGGCAAGGCCGGTAGCCGGTGTTGAAGGGATTATTATCAGGATTGGCAGGGAAAATATCCTGGAAGAAGTAGAAGAGTGCAGCCTTGTTTTAGCTTCCTATTGTTTGGGAAAGGAAGTAGTGGGAACCGTGGGCGTACTTGGCCCCATACGCATGGACTACGCCAAGACAGTAGCAGTAGTGCAGCAGGTTGTCAATCAACTGGGTATGCTTTAGCGGATAAAAAAAGGAGTGAAGAGATGAAGAAGGAAAAAAATATTTTCCAGTCTCCTGATGGAGAGAAAGGAGAATTAGAACATATGTTCAGCAGAGAGGAGAGTAAAGAAAAAGAGGAGCTTTCTCGGGAAGAAGAAAAGACGCCTGATCTCCAGAGGTTCGAAGAGGTGGACGCTGCACCGGAACCCGTGGAAGAAGGCGGGGAGATAACAATGGAAGTGCTGCAGAAAAAAATAGAGGAACTGGAGCAGGAAAAGGAAGAGATGAAAAACCGGCTGCTGCGGATGCAGGCTGATTTTGATAATTTCCGCAGGCGTATGCGTACCGAAAAGGAAGAAATGGTAAACTACGCCAATTTTAACCTGCTTCAAAAACTACTGCCGGTAATTGACAACCTGGAAAGAGCTCTCTTAGCTTCAGAAAACAGCCCTGAAGGAATTATGGAGGGGTTGGGGATGATTATAAAGCATTTTATGGAACTTTTAAATAAAGAAGGGGTAATCCCCATTGATAGTGTGGGCAAACCCTTTGACCCCAACTGCCACGAAGCGGTTTTAAGGGAAGAATGCTCTGATTATCCCCCCGGTACAGTCGTGCAGGAGCTGCAAAAGGGATATATGATCAATGATAAAGTTTTACGGGCAAGTATGGTTAAGGTCTCTGCGGGATAATAATGTTTTACTTTCTTTATTTAATGTTCTGCCGGTAGCGTTTTAGGAGCAGCGGTTACTTAGATTAATTAACATAATAGGAGGGATAACGATGTCGAAAATTGTAGGCATTGATTTGGGAACAACTAACTCTGCTGTAGCTGTTTTAGAAGGCGGACAGCCGGAAATAATTTCTAATGTGGAGGGAAGCAGGTTAACCCCTTCCGTTGTTGCTTTCACCAAGGAAGGAGAAAGAATAGTAGGCCAGGTCGCCAAGCGGCAGTCTATCACCAACCCTGAGCGTACCATCACTTCGATCAAGAGGGAAATGGGTACCGGGTTTAAAGTGGATATTGACGGTAAGTCCTATACCCCGCAGGAAATCTCTGCCATGATTTTACAAAAGCTAAAGGCTGATGCGGAGAGTTACCTGGGAGAGAAAGTGGAAAAAGCGGTTATTACTGTTCCCGCATACTTTACGGACAGTCAAAGACAGGCCACAAAAGATGCCGGCCGTATCGCCGGGCTGGAAGTCCTGCGTATTATTAACGAACCTACTGCTGCGGCCCTGGCTTATGGCCTGGATAAGGGTGAAGACCATACGATCCTGGTTTATGACTTAGGTGGCGGGACGTTCGATGTCTCCATCCTGGAACTGGGGGATGGAGTCTTTGAGGTTAAAGCTACCAGTGGTAACAACCGCCTGGGCGGCGATGATTTTGACGAGAGGGTTATGAACCATCTGGCCTCCGAGTTCAGGAAGGAGACAGGAGTGGATCTCAGCAAGGACCGTATCGCCATGCAGCGCTTAAAGGATGCGGCGGAGAAGGCCAAAATCGAGCTGTCCACCGTAACCAGCACCAATATCAACCTACCCTTTATTACGGCTACTTCCGATGGCCCCAAGCACCTGGATATAACCCTTACCAGGGCCAAGTTTGAGGATCTTATTGCCGATCTCATCGATAAAACCACCGGCCCTTTACGCCAGGCTCTTTCTGACTCCGGTCTGGATGCCAAAGGCATTGATAAAGTTATTTTAGTGGGTGGTTCAACAAGGATCCCCCTGGTGCAGAAAGTTCTTAAAGACCTGCTGGGTAAAGAACCCCACAAGGGTGTTAATCCTGATGAGGTGGTAGCCCTGGGAGCAGCCATCCAGGGGGGAGTGCTGGCCGGTGAGGTAAAAGATGTTTTACTTCTGGATGTGACGCCTCTTTCCCTGGGCATTGAAACCCTTGGTGGGGTGTTTACCAAGATTATCGAAAGAAACACGACCATTCCGACTTCTAAGAAACAAATTTTTTCCACTGCTGCTGACAGCCAGACCAGCGTGGAAATCCATGTTTTACAGGGTGAGCGCCCCATGGCGGCGGGCAACAAGACGCTGGGACGTTTTATGCTCGATGGAATTCCTCCGGCCCCGCGAGGGATACCGCAGATCGAAGTATCTTTTGATATTGATGCCAACGGAATTGTTAACGTGTCAGCCAAAGATCTGGGGACCGGCAGGGAGCAAAAAGTTACCATTACGGCTTCCTCCGGCCTGAACAGTGACGAAATTGAAAAGATGGTCCAGGAATCCCAAAAACATGCCGAAGAGGACAGGAAGTTTAAAGAACTGGCCGAAGCACGCAACCAGGCTGATTCGCTGGTTTATTCCACGGAGAAGACCCTGCGTGAACTGGGCGATAAAGTCGACAGCGATACAAAAGGTAAAGTGGACAAAGCCATCCAGGAATTGAAAGAAGCCTCGGCCGGCCAGGATACCGGCAAAATTAAAACTGCTTCAGAGAAATTAAGCAGCCTTCTTCACGAAATTTCCACCAAGCTTTATGAACAGGTCCGCAAGGAGCAGCAGGCCGGCGGTGAAGGGCAGGCTCAGGGATATGAAGGCGGGGCCGGGCACGACAGGGGAAAACAGGAAGATGTAGTGGATGCTGACTATGAAGTTGTTGACGGGGATGAAGAGAAATAAGTTGGAAGGCTTCTTTTTAAAGGAGCGGAGGGATCATGTCTAAAAAAGATTATTATGAAGTTCTGGGCATAGGCAGGGAGGCCACCCAGGAAGAGATAAAGAAAGCTTATCGCAAGCTGGCACGGCAATACCACCCGGATGTTAATTCCGGCGATAAAGAAAGTGAGTCCAGGTTTAAGGAAATCAAGGAAGCTTACGATATTCTCAGCGACCCTCAAAAGAGAGAGAATTATGACCGTTTCGGTCATCAAGAAGGAGCTCAGGGCTTCGGTGGGTTCGGCGGTTTTGGTGATATTCGGGATTTTACCTCCGGGTTTGAGGATATTTTCGATACTTTTTTTGGCGGCGGTTTTAATGCAGGGAGAAACCGGCAGGCTTCTACTCCACGGCGGGGGGCTGACCTGCGCTATGACCTGGAAATTTCCCTGAAAGATGCTGTCCAGGGGAAGGAAACCTTTGTTAATATCCCCCGTACGGAAAACTGCCCCGATTGTGACGGCACCGGTGCTAAAAACGGGGCCCAACCGGTTACCTGCAGTGCCTGCGGGGGCTCAGGCCAGCAGCAGGTTGTAAAAAATACGGCCTTCGGCAGGTTCGTCAGCATTCGAACCTGTGAAAAATGCCAGGGTCAGGGACATATTATCAAGGAGTACTGTCCCAAGTGCCGGGGTGAAGGACGGGTATTCCGGGAAAGAAAAATAGAAATAAAGATCCCGGCGGGGGTGGACAGCGGCTCCAAGCTGCGCATACCCGGTGAGGGAGAAGCAGGGACAAGAGGAGGGCCGCCGGGTGATCTCTACGTCATCATTCACGTGCGTCCCCATGAAATCTTTAAACGCCAGGATAACGATTTAATTTGTGAAATTGCCGTTAACTTTGTTCAGGCGGCCCTGGGGGGAGAACTTGAAGTCCCCACCCTTGATGGTAAAGCAAAGCTGCGCATTCCGGAAGGAACCCAACCGGGTGCCGTCTTCCGTTTAAAGGGAAAGGGGGTTCCCAGCCTGCGGGGATTCGGTAAAGGAGACCAGCTGGTCAGGGTAAAAGTGGAGGTGCCGCGCCGGCTGAATGCCCGTCAGAAGAAGATCCTGCGGGAATTTGCGCAGGTCAGCGGCCTGGATCTTCCTGAACAGGACGATAAAGGCTTTTTTGACCGGGTAAAAGATACCCTTGGCGGCAAGTAGTATAATATGGGCTTTATTTTATCTTATAAGCGCAGGCTCATTTTTAAGTCATTTCCCTAAGTAACCCTGCGCTTTTTTATTTTCTGCTTTTTTTCCAGAAACAAAGAAAGGCTGCTGTAAGGCGGGCAATTTCTTCACTGCATGTCTTTTCCGCAGCATAAGAAGCCCCTTCTGGGGCGTAATAAAAAGAATGTTCCTGCTGCAGCTCGCTTTTCAGTATCTTTTGCAGCAGCCTGCTTTCCCGTAACCTGGATTGTATCGTGGCCAGGGTGTTAAAGCAGGACAATTCCAGGCCGTTTTTTAAAATAAGAATGCTGCCGCTGTTTTCTTTTTTAATTCCCTGGATCTGTTCCAGGGAAATGTAACCGAGTTTTTGATCAATGGGGAAAGTGTCGGTTTTTAAAGTAAGCGGCAGGTAGATAAGCCTGGTAGAAAAAGGGACAGGAATGTATCTTTTTCTACCAAGCAAGGGACCGTAATTTTCTTTAACAGCCTGAAGATCCATGTTATATAAACGGGCCAGCCTTTTAATAATCCAGCCCGTGGAACGCCTGTCAAGGTATTTATTTCCATCCACATTAATTAAAAGGGTGGCTTCCCCGCCTTCAGTATGGGAGGCAGGTACTATGGCAGCAATTTCCGTTTTCATAAGTTCAAGATGGCATTTCATTTTTATACCTCCAGAGAAATTGTCCCAAGAAGATTATAGCGCACACTTGTTCGATTGTCAAGACTGGGAATTTAATTAAAAGACCTGGTTAAAGGAGAACTAAAAAAATGTCCTGCTGGTTTTTTCTTCCCCCTGAAGAGATTCACAGTAAAGAAAATATCGTCCTCAAGGCGGATAATTTGATGCATCTTAAAGCTTTACGGCTGGCAAAAGGAGACTTAATTGTTCTTGCTGATGGTAAAGGGAGGGCTTTTTATGCCCGTCTTGATTTCCTGGCTTCGGATAGGGCGGAAGCATCGATCCTTTATGAACTGGAAAAAAATGTTGAGCCTCCCCTGGAGGTAACCCTGGCTCTGGGGGTTTCCAAGGGGGAGAAGATGGACCTGGTGATACGTCACTCCGTAGAGCTTGGCGTCAAAAAAATTGTTCCGGTACTGACAGGGAGAACAGTTGTCAGGGTAACAGCAGAGAAAGTAAAAGGAAAAAACAGGCGCTGGCAGAATATCGCCCTCTCTGCTGCTTCACAGTGCAGGCGCAGCTTTATTCCTGAGGTTTTGGCTCCTTTAAGCTTTACGGAGGCGCTGGAGATAATGGCCCGAAATGACCTGGTTATTGTTCCCTGGGAGGAAGAAAAAGAGCAGGGACTGCGGCACCTGGCGGAAATAACAAAGAGGCCGCAGGAAGTTTGTATTTTTACGGGCCCGGAGGGAGGCATCTCCTTTGAAGAAATGGAAAAACTAAAAGAACTTCCAGAAGTTTATCCTGTCACCCTGGGCCCGCGGATTTTAAGGGCGGAAACAGCTCCCCTGGCCGTTTTAGCCATAGTTATGTACCTTTGGGGTGACCTTGCCGGAGTAAACCGGCCCTAGTATACTGTAACAGGAGTGTTTTAAGGTGTCACTGAAGGTAGCTTTTCATACTCTGGGCTGCAAGGTAAATTATTATGAAACCGAGGCCTTAACGGGAGCTTTTCGCCGGGAAGGCTTTGAAATAGTAGATTTCCAGGAGAGTGCTGATGTCTATGTTATTAATACCTGTACTGTTACTCACCTGGCCGATCGCAAATCCCGCCAGGCCATTCGCAGGGCCAGGAGGCGCAATCCCGCAGCCATAGTAGCGGTAACGGGCTGTTACCCGCAGGTTAATCCCGGTGAAATAGCTTCCCTGCCGGAAGTAGATTTAATTTTAGGGACGGCTGAACGCCTTTCCCTCCCGGAGATTGTCAAAAGAAAAATGGAGGGAGAAGCTATCGCTGCCCCGGTTAACCCTTACGGGCAGGGGGCAGTTTTTGAGGATATGCCGTGGATGCCGGAACAGGAAAGAACGAGGGCCTTTTTAAAAATTCAGGACGGATGTAACCAGTTTTGCAGCTATTGCATTGTCCCCATCGCCAGGGGACCTGTGCGCAGCCTGCTTCCTGGTAAAGGAATGGAATACCTCCGGGAAATCGGGCGTTCCGGTTACAAGGAGGTTATTCTTACGGGAATTCACCTGGGGTTGTATGGTCTGGATCTGCACCCTCCGTCAAATCTGGCCTCCTTTCTGGTTGATGCCGTGGCCATTCCGGGAATCGAAAGAATACGCTTAAGCTCCATCGAGCCTGCCGATTTTAACGATGAGCTTATCAGTGTAATTAATGAAAATGAAAAAATTTGCCGTCATCTGCATATTCCCCTGCAGAGTGGGGATGACACTATTTTAAAAAAAATGGGGCGCTTCTATGACACCGCTTTTTATAGCGGGCTGTTAGAGAGACTGCGCAGACTCATGCCCGACCTGGCGGTCAGTACCGATATCATCGTCGGCTTCCCCGGGGAAGGGCAGGAGCATTTTTCCCAAAGTTACAATTTTGTCAGGGAAAGTTCTTTTAGCCGTTTGCATGTTTTTAAATATTCACCCCGTCACGGTACAAAGGCCGCGGAGATGATTCCCCAGGTAGCACCGGAGGTGAAAGAGCAGCGAAGCAGGATGATGATCGCCCTGGGAGAGGAACTTTCCGCTGTTTTTCAGCAAAAATTCCTGGGGCGGGAGCTTGCTGTGCTCTTTGAAAAAGAACTGCAGGCGGGAGCCGGGCAGGATTGCTCCGGCCTGCAGAGAGCAGGGGGATTCCCGGGGGAGTACCTTCTTTGGGAGGGTCTAACCTCCAATTACCTGCGGGTACGCGCTTCAGCGCCCGGCAGTTGGAGGGGTAAAATGGCCGAGGTTTGCCTGGAAAAAAGCTTCCCTGGTTATTTACAGGGCACCCTGATCAGCAGAACTAACGTCTATGAACCTACGGGTCACAACAATGGATGAAAATGACCAGGTTTAGATCCCGCAATTGTTCTGCATACACAGCGTTTTGCTGTTGGCGGAGTGACTTGTGAAGCGAAGAAACAAGTTCACTGCGAAGCGAGGACTGGAGATGACCCAGCTGACAGGATGTCAGCTGCCGGTGACGACGACTAAGGTCTGGGGACACACCTCTTGCAGAGGAATGTCCCCATGGTATGCATATTTACGTCCACGGCACTTCAGACCACAATAGTGTATAAAAATGCCGTGTTTGTTTCCAGAGGTCGTCGGAAGTCCGAGATGAGTAGTAGAACTTGCCGAGCGAACCCGGAACTACGCCACCAGCAAACGCGGCGCTATTTTCATACTATAAGGCAAAATTCATTTGTTTTCAGTCATATTATGATTTTCCCCCGCATATGATTAAAAGGAAAGAGAAGTATTCAGGGGGGAAAATCCATGAAAAAAAGAGGCAGATTTTTTGTTGTCGAGGCACGCCGTCTTATTCCGTTGTTGTTTCTATTAGTGTTGTTAATAGGTTTAACTGTCTACGATAACTTTTTCCGTGTGGAGCCAACCGCCGGGTTACCGGAAGGGGGAGCGAGCAACCTGGTTTTTACGACTACGGACTGGGGGGTTCTCACTTCACCGACTTCTTTCAACCTGGTGGCGGATCATGACGAGTGGATCAGGGTTTCCCAGGAGTTGGGCCTGTCGCTCCCCGACTACCCCTTTAATGCTGCAGAAGAATTGGCTGTTTTTGCTGTTAACAGCGAGATACAGAGTATGGATGTGTTACCCAGGTTTGGAGAAGTAGAAATCAGAGTTATGGTAGAGCCCAAGGATAAATACTTCCATGTTATAACGGTTGATCGCCAGGCTGTAGACCTGGAAGGCGCTGTCTGGAGTTTTGTAGATAACCAGGACCGGGTTTTGAGCAGGATCGTTCCTTTTTGGCAGGTAGAAAAAAAAGATAATAAAAAAGAAGAGGAAACTATTAAGTAAAAAGCCTGATATTCAGGGGACAAACTGATAGCTTTAGCCAGTGTGTGGGCATAATCATAAACGTTCATGCCTATAACTCCTTTCTGCTTTTCCAGGACTATGTTCTCCCGTACACCCGTTCCTTAACGGTCTTGTGTACAAATTCTTTAACTTGCTCCGCAGCTTTTCTGGTGTCGCTGCTGTCTACCGTCAGCACAAAGTTGGTTTTCTCCGGCTTTGATTCACTGTAAAGACGGTCATAATACAGCTGGCAGAGCTGGCCGACTAACTCCCCGTATTTTTCCTCCCTTAAAAGCGAAAAAAAATGTTCCACGGTTTTAGTTCCCAGATATTTTCTCAGGGAAAAAATGGCCTCCCTGACCTTTTCTTTTTCACTGTCAGTGGAGGGGGTGTATTCTTTCAGGAGTCTTTCCACTCTCTTTTCCAGGGGGGCGGTAAGCAGGATATGATTGTCTTCCTGCATGGCCCTGAAGAGAAAATCCGGCACATAAACAGAACCGATTCTTTTTCCTTCACCCTCTACAATGAGGTAGCCGGCATTTTTAAGCTCTTCCAGGCGGTTCCACAGCAGGGCATCAAAATCTTTTTGATAGCGTACTTCTTTAAAGCCCAAATGGCCAAAAAGCGAACCCCTGTGACAGGCCAGACCTTCAAGATCGAGGCAGGGACAACCCATTTCTGCGAGTATATGCAGCACTTCTGTTTTTCCCGTACCTGTAAGGCCGTTAAGAACAAAAACAGGTTTTTTCAGCTCATAAGAGCTAAATTGTGCCAGGATAAAACGCCTGAAGGATTTATAACCACCCTCCAACCTGTAAGCGGGAATATCCAGCATTTCCAGGACGGTATAAATGCTCTGGCTGCGCATCCCTCCTCTCCAGCAATATAAGACAGGTGTTTTATTATGGCTCAGCTTTTTTATTTTTTTGATAATATCCGGGAGCTTGGGAGTAGCAAAAGAAAGGCCCTTAAATCTGGCCTGTTGTTCGTTTTCCTTGTACGCGATCCCGATAATTTCCCGTTCTTCGTCGTTGAAAAGAGGAATGTTTAGGGAACCTGGAATTGATCCCTGCCGGTATTCGTAAGGGGAGCGTACATCGATAAAAACGGCACCGGGCAATTCCAGGGCTTCTTTTACGGGAATTTTGCCGGACATTGATTAAATCCTTTCACTGCAAGTTAAATTCCTGATTACATTTTATATTTTTTATTATAGCAGAATTACCTTTTTTGTTAAAGAACGGGTAAAAATACACAGGAATAGTGTAACTTTAGGTTTTGAAAAAGTAAATAAAATGTTATAATAAATGTTATCATACCGGATAAAAAAGGGGGGATTACCTTGAAAGACTGCATCTTTTGTAAAATTGCCAGCGGTGAGATTCCTGCCCAAGTTGTCTATGAAGATGAGCAGGTTGTAGCTTTTAATGACATAAATCCGGTTGCACCTGTCCATATTCTTTTAATACCGCGTTTACATATTCCAAGCTTCAATGATATTATACCCGAACACAAGGAACTTATAGGACACCTGGCCTGGGCAGCCGGTAAACTGGCCCGGCTGAAGAACATTAACGAAAAAGGCTACCGCCTGATTATGAATTGCGGCAGGGATGGGGGCCAGGAAATTATTCATCTTCATTTTCATCTGCTGGGCGGAAGGCCTTTAGGTTCCAGCCTGGTTGCTGATTGAAACATTTTTTAAAATAATAGGGCTGCAGCCGGTTCTTTTTTGGTTCCGGTTTTTGAACTTGTCCCAAAATGTACCCGGTATACAGCTTTTTATGGCAAATTACTTTATTTATTTTGATTTTGCCTTTCGTTGACAGTTCTTCGGTCAAAAGGTATAATAAGTTGAAAAAGTTTTGTGCAGAGCCTTTCCTGTTTGAGGCCAGGGTTGAGGGGAGGGAAACATGTGTCGGAAGTTAAAGTTGGAAAAAACGAGAGCCTGGACAGCGCGCTAAGGCGTTTTAAAAAACAGTGCGCCAGAACAGGCATACTCTCAGAACTCCGCAGAAGAGAACATTATGAAAAGCCGAGTGTTCGTCGTAAGAAGAAAGCTGAAGCAGCACGTAAAAAGAAGAGGTTTTACAAATAACGCCAGGGGGCATTTCCATGGAGCTTTTAGAAAAAATGCTTGAAGATCAGAAACTTGCCATGAAAGCCAGGGAAAAGCTTCGCCTCAATGTGATACGCTGTTTGAGAAGTGAGGTCATAAATGCTGAGATAGCAAAAAAACAGCCCTTGAATGAAGAAGAAATACTGGCAGTCCTGCAAAGAGAGCTGAAAAGGAGAAAGGAAGCCCTGGCTGATTACGAAAAAGCCGACAGGCCTTCTCTCCTGCAGGAGTTGAAGGAAGAGATAGACATTATATCTGCATATCTTCCTACCCAGCTCTCTGCAGAGGAAATAAGGGAATTAGCACGTGAAGCCATAGCCGGGCTGGGAGCATCATCAAAAAAAGATATGGGCAGGGTAATGAGTTTTTTAATGTCCCGGGTTAAAGGCAAAGCCGAAGGGGCTGTAGTTAAAAAAGTTGTCGAAGAGTTACTTAAGTAAAACTTGGTTCGCCAAGTTTTACTTTTATAAAATGGGGAGGGAGCCTTTTTGTTAAGAAAGGTTTGCTTACTTCTTGTTTTTTTATACGGCTTAATTTTTTTCTCCACCGCCCTGGCGGCACCCCCGAAGGTTTATGTCGTTCCTCTCCGGGGTGAGGTAGAACCGGGGTGGCTGGTTTTTCTGGAGCGTTCCCTGGAAGAGGCTGCGGAAAACGGTGCCGCTTGTATAATCCTGGAGCTGGATACTCCCGGAGGATATATCGACACGGCTAAAAAAGCCCGCCAGCTTCTCGATGATTTTCCCTCTCCTGTTTATGCCTATGTCAAACCGCATGCTCTTTCGGCAGGAGCGTACCTGGCCCTGGCCGCCGATGGCTTTTTTATGGCCCCAGGCTCCACCATCGGGGCTGCCGAACCCAGATTGACGGGTGGTAAAGAGGCTGTGGATGAAAAGCAGCTCTCTTCCTGGGAGGCTGAAATGCGGGCGGTCGCGGAAAACCAGGGGAAAGATCCCCTGCTGGCGGCAGCAATGGTGCGTAAAGAAATTGCTGTTGAAGGTGTGGTTTCTTCAGGAGAGCTTCTGACCCTTACGGCCCTGGAAGCGGAAAGGCTTAAGTTTAGCGACGGAACGGTGCCCACAATGGAGGAACTGCTGCAGGTTCTGGACCTCCAGGGGGCTGAAGTGGTGAGAATTTCACCTACGACCTGGGAAATTTTAAGCGGCTGGCTTATCAAGCCAACGGTAGCTACCATTCTCCTTTCACTGGCTTTGCTATTTCTTGTCCTGGAAGTGCTCACGGCGGGTTTTGGAATAGCCGGTCTTTTAAGCATCCTTTGTTTCGGCCTCTATTTCGGGGGGCATTATTTTACCGGTGTAAGCGGCTGGCTGCCTGTTTTCCTCTTTCTATTCGGTATTGTCCTTCTCCTTGTGGAGGCTTTCATACTGGGCTTTGGTGTTTTTGGCGTGGGAGGTCTCGTTTCCGTTGCTGCTTCTATTGTCCTTTCGGCAGCTTCTACAGATATTGGGCTTAAAATGCTGCTTGTTTCCTTCCTTATTTCCGGTATGGCAGGTTTTCTGCTCTTTAAATATTTGTATCGCCGGGGTACCCTGCGGAGGTTTATATTGTTCGATGCTGCCACCAGGGAGCAGGGGTTCAGCTCTTCAGTGGATTTGCATTATCTGACGGGCAAAAAAGGTACAAGCATTACTCCCCTGCGTCCCGCCGGAATTGTAGAGATCGAAAGCTCCCGCTATGATGTTGTAAGCGAGGGTTCGTATGTGCCGCAAGGTGTTGCTGTAGAGGTGGTAAAGGTGGAAGGCAGGAGGGTGGTAGTGCGCCCCCTGCGGGAAATATAACGAGCATAAAAAATTTTATAACTAGGAGGAATATGATCTTGAGCGAATTACTGCCCATTTTGGTTTTACTTGTCCTTATTATCATCGCTTTTTCCGTATTATTTAGTTTTATCCCTTTAAGGTTGTGGATTGCGGCCCTGGCATCGGGTGTGCGTGTGGGTATTATAACCCTTATCGGGATGCGCCTGCGCCGCGTTGTCCCGGCCAAAGTGGTGGAGCCCCTTATCAAAGCCAACAAGGCGGGGTTGGAGTTAAACGTTAACAAGCTGGAGGGCCATTACCTGGCCGGAGGCAACGTAGACAGGGTCGTTAACGCTCTTATCGCTGCCCAGAGAGCTGATATCGACATTGGTTTCGAGAGGGCTGCAGCCATAGACCTGGCCGGCAGGAATGTCCTGCAGGCGGTCCAGATGAGCGTTAATCCCAAGGTTATCGAGACCCCCGTGGTTGCCGCCGTGGCTAAAGACGGCATAGAGGTCAAGGCCAAGGCCAAAGTAACGGTAAGGGCCAATATTGACCGCCTGGTGGGGGGAGCGGGAGAAGAAACGATCATCGCCCGGGTTGGAGAGGGAATCGTCACCACCATCGGTTCGGCCCGGACGCACAAGGAAGTTTTGGAGAATCCTGATGCCATCTCCCATACCGTTCTCAGCAAAGGCCTTGATGCCGGAACAGCTTTTGAAATTCTCTCCATAGATATCGCCGACGTTGATGTAGGCAAAAACATCGGGGCCCAACTGCAGACAGACCAGGCCGAGGCTGACAAGCGCATTGCCCAGGCCAAGGCCGAAGAAAGGCGTGCCATGGCCGTGGCCAGGGAGCAGGAAATGAAGGCGTCAGTCCAGGAAATGCGCGCCAAGGTTGTGGAAGCGGAAGCAGAAGTTCCCAAGGCCATTTCATCGGCTTTGCGCGATGGTAAGCTGGGGGTCATGGATTATTACAACCTGCAGAATATTTATGCCGATACCCAGATGCGCGATTCTATTTCCAAGATGGGCAAACCCGATACCCAGCCGGGAGAAGAACAACGCAAGTAAAGCTTCCCAAAGGTGTATAAACTATTTTCTGGAGGATAAGTAAAGAGGTGTTTTTATGGAGCTTTTGATTATCTTTATTGTGATGATGGTTATCTCCTCTATTCTAAGGTCTTTCCGGGGCATGGGCAGGACTTTTACCCCGTCCGCTCCGTCACCGGAAATGCCTGGTCCATCAGACCTTTTTGATGTTCCGGAAGAAAGCATGGAAGAAGCCGCTCCTCTTAAAAAGGATGTCCCGGAGTGGATGGAATTCGAGCAAAAAGCACCTGAAAGGGAAGCGACGGAGCGGGAAAAATATGTTCACGCCTTTGATTTGGAAGAGGCCCGGCGGAAGGTTGCACGGCCCCAAAAAGCGGCGCCTGTTAAGGTTCCCGTTTTCCGTAAAGAAGAATATAACATGGAAAAACAACTGCACGAGCTGCTGGGCGGGGAAAATCTTCCCCTGGGAATTGTGGCCATGGAGGTCTTTTCTGCTCCCCGTGCCAGGAGGCCTTTCAAAAACCCCAGGGCTTAAGCCCCTCCGTTTCAATTTCCTGCCAGATTAAAAATGAATAAGGCTGCCTTACCCCGGCAGCCTTATTCATTTTTTGCATAACCCTGTTTTTAAAGCATAAATTTTAATATGCAGGGAAGGAAAAATAGCAGGGAGGGTTTCCTTTTGAAAGGCAAGGAGTTCGGGGAAGAGAGAAAGAAATGGCGCGAAAACGTGGCCGATTTTTTTGAATTGCCCAAAGAACTTCTCTGTAATCTGCCCCGGGCCACAATAATCGGAAATGTACAGCTTTACCTGGAGAATTACGGGGGTATTATTGAATATAACGATGAGATCTTGCGTTTAAAAATCAGGGGCGGTGAAATTGTGATCAAGGGCAAAAACCTTGCTATTAAAAACTTTTTTAGTGAGGAAATATTTGTGGAGGGGCAGATTAAATCCATCGAATACCTGTAGTTCCCGGAGAAGGTGGCTAGAATCATGGCAACATCGAACTGGTGGAGGCTCTGGGAGGGATATTTACTTATTTCCCTGAAGGGGCCGGGGCTGGCCAAATTTTTAAATTTAACGGCGAGGCAGGGGATCAATTTCTGGGATCTTAACTACCGGGAAAACACGGCTATGGTAAAAATCAGGGTCCGTGACTTAAAGCGATTGCGCCCTCTTTTACGAAAAACGGGTTGCAGGGTTAAAATTCATCATAAAAGGGGTGCGCCTTTTATAATGCTGCGGGGAAGGCGCAGGAAAGGACTGGTGCTGGGGATAGTTCTTTTTTTGGTTACCCTGTATTTTCTTTCCCTGTTTATCTGGCATATTAATATTGAAGGTAATGTGGATGTCAGCACAAAGGAAATTAAAGCTGCTTTGGAGAACTATGGTGTTAAGGAAGGTATATTGAAGAAAGATCTCGACTTATCCGAACTGGAAAGGAAACTTCTGCTGGGAATAGATGATCTGAAATGGGCGGGGGTGAGTATAAAGGGTGTTTTCCTGAATATCCAGGTGGTAGAACGCCTCAGGGAGCCTCCCTTAGAAGGCGCCGTAACAGACCTGGTTGCCACCAAAGACGGGCTTGTTAAGGATATTCTGGTTCTGGCAGGAGAAGCTCTGGTAAAGCCGGGAGATACCGTGCAAAAGGGGCAGCCGCTTATTTCCGGAAAGATAAAAGTCACAGAGGAACATGGCGGGGAGCATGTGGAAAAGGCTGTGGAAGTAAGACCCAGGGGCATGGTAGAAGCCCTGGTATGGTATGAGAGCTATGCCGAAGCCCCGTTATACCTGGTGCATAAAAGAAAGACAGGTAATTATTCCCGCTTTTTTTCCCTGGTTTTAAAAGATAAAGAGTATTATCTCTGGGGGCCGAAAACCTCCCCTTACCGCAATTATGAGATGGAAAAAATTAAACGAACTTATGCCTGGAGGAATCTACGTTTGCCTGTCGAATTAGTAAGTATTAATTACCGGGAATTTGAGGTAGAAATTGAGCCCATTTCCCCCTGGGAAGCCTTGCAGAAAGCAAGGAGCAAAGCCCTGGAGGATGTTAATGCTCAGCTTCCCGGGGGAGCAACCATTAGGAAAAGGTTTGTAAACGATTTTTATTTCTTCGAATTGGGAACGGTCGGCTGCCGGGTAATGGTGGAAACATTGGAAGATATCGCCGTTCCACAAGTTTTACTAGAAGCTGGGAGGGATCTTTTTTCTTGACGGAGGAGTATGATGAATGTAAAGTTTATTTAAAAAACATGGATGAAGGACTGCCTTTACTGGGAAAATTCGATGAGCACATTTCCCTGGTAGAGGAAAGCTTTTCTGTTAGAGTTATTCCCAGGGGAGACGAGCTTTCCTTTCGGGGTAAAAAGGAAGACGTAGAGAAAGTATGTTCTTTTTTTCAGGAGCTTCTTTCCTTAATCAGGGGAGGGCATTTCTTATCTACCGCGGAATTTATCTATGCCCTGAAACTGGCCCGGGCGGGACAGAGCAGGGAAATAAAGGACCTGTTTAACGATCTTATTCTTGTTACCGACCGGGGGAAAAAGATCCGTCCCAAGACCCTGGGCCAAAAAAAATATGTTGAGGCTTTGCGGAGTTATGATATTGTTTTTGGTATAGGCCCGGCAGGGACAGGTAAGACTTACCTGGCCATGGCGGCAGCTGTTTCCGCCCTGAAGAATAAACTTGTGCAGAGGTTGGTTTTAACCAGGCCTGCTGTGGAGGCGGGAGAACACCTTGGCTTTTTACCGGGAGATCTTCATGACAAAGTTGATCCTTATCTCCGACCTCTTTACGATGCCCTTTATGATTTAATGGGGGTGGAAAATTATTTAAAACACAGGGAAAAAGGTATGATCGAAGTTGCCCCGCTGGCCTACATGAGAGGGCGGACACTCGACGATTCCTTCATTATTCTGGATGAAGCCCAGAATACTACCCCGGAACAGATGAAGATGTTCTTGACCCGCATGGGATTTGGCTCCAGGGCTGTTATTACCGGAGATATAACCCAGATGGACCTGCCCCGGGGCAAGTTTTCAGGTTTGATCGAGGTTATGGATATTTTAAAGGAGATCCAGGAAATTTCCTTTGTTCATCTCAGTGACCAGGATGTGGTACGGCATAACCTGGTGCAGAAAATTGTCAAGGCCTACGAAAACTACCCTAAAGAGGGAAACTAGCTTAGCGAAGGTGTAATATGCAAATATGGGGTAAAGCTAAAAAATTTTTAAATGACTCTTTTTCCCTGACCGGAATTAAAAAGGGCCAAAGGTTTTTTCTGGGGATAGGGCTTTTTGCCTTTATTTATCTTTTACTCCTTTTTTCCATTATACCCCTGGGAGTATCTGTGGAGATGGGAATGCCCAGCCCGCAAAGAATATTTGCCCACAGGGAAGTTATCGATACTTTTTCCACAAATAAACTCAGAGAGGAAGCAGCAGTAGCCGTTCCGGAGGTCTTCGATCACGTTCCCACTATCCTGGAGGAGGGAAAAGGGGTTATTTCCCGTTTTTTTCAGGAAATCAAAAGAGTTAAAAGCCTGGAAAACGGGGAAAATGAGGAAAAAATTGCCCTGCTGAAGGAAACCCTGGCTCTTAAACTGCCGGAAGCGACTATTCCTGCTCTTTTAAACCAAAGCGGCGAAGCCCTTGGTGAGCTCCAGGACAGCTTGGAGAGTATTTTAGAAGGAATTATGTCCAAGGGGATTAAACAGGAAGGCCTCCAGACAGCCTTACATCAGGTCTTCCAGGAGATAAATTTACTGCATTTTAGCCCGGAAATAAAACAGGGAATGGAAAGGCTGCTTGCCCCCCTGATCCAGCCTAATATGTTTTACAATGCCGAAGCTACGGAAGCCAACAGGGAAACTGCCAGGCAGGCCGTAGAGCCGGTAAGGATCTTAAAGAAATCCCTGATTGTACAGGAAGGGGAAAAAATTACCGAAAAGCATATGGCCCAGCTGGAGGCACTGGGAGTGCTGGGGCCGCGTATCCACCGGGGAGGGTATGCCGGGCTTTTTTTAATACTTGTGATCGTCTTTATTATTGTTGCTCTATACCTCTATCTTTTTAACAAGGATATTTATGACAGTTTTACCTATCTCTCCCTTTTGGGTTTAATCGTCTTAATAACACTGGTTTTTGGCCTGGCGGCCCGCTTTTTTTCCGGTTATTTGATGCCGGTAGCCATGGGGGGTATTCTTATAACCGTCCTTTTTGAACCCCGGCTGGCGGTACTGGTCAACATTATCCTGGCGCTGCTGCTGGGGTTTGTAATTGACGGGGAATTTCACTTTATTATCGTCTCTTTATTAAGCGGCCTGGTGGCCATATATAGTGTTTCATGCCTGCAGAGGCGCTCTGATCTCACCAGGGCCGGTTTATACGTGGCCGGAGTCAATATTGCCACGATTATCGCTCTTCTTCTTTTAACGAGAAGTTTCCAGCTGGATTATGACTTTTTACGTGAATTTAGCATTGCTGTGCTGGCAGGTTTTGGGAACGGCCTTTTTTCGGCAGTTATGGCTATCGGCCTTTTACCTTACCTGGAGAGCGCTTTTGGCTTGACAACGGCTATTACGCTTCTGGAACTGGCTGATCCGGGACGCCCTCTTTTACGTAAGCTGCTTATGGAGACCCCGGGCACCTATCATCACAGCATCGTGGTAGGTAACCTGGCAGAAGCGGCTGCGGAGGCTGTCAGGGCTGATCCGCTCCTTTCCCGCGTGGCAGCCTTTTACCATGATATCGGTAAAACCAGACGCTCCTACTTTTTTGTGGAGAACCAGTTCACAAGCGACAATCCTCACAATAAAATTTCTCCTAACCTCAGTGCCCTGATTATCCGTTCTCATGTCAAGGACGGGGTGGATCTGGCCAGGAAAGAAAGGCTGCCTTTACCTATCATTGAGATTATCCAGCAGCACCACGGGACAAGTTTAATTTCTTTCTTTTACCGTCAGGCCATGGATAACGGAAAAGGAATAGCGGTCCCGGAGGAGGAATTTCGCTATGAAGGCCCTTTACCCCAGACCAAGGAAGCGGCCATAATCCTTCTGGCGGATGCCGTGGAGGCAGCGGTGCGCTCCTTATCGCGCCCGGTGGCGGGAAGAGTTGAAGGAATGGTAAGGCGCATCATCAAAGAAAAGCTTAATGACGGGCAGCTGGATGAGGCGCCGTTGACGCTAAAGGATCTGGATAAAATAGGGGATACCTTTGTGCATATATTATCAGGTGTTTTTCACCAGAGGATCGAATACCCGGAAAGGGAATTGAGGGCAGATCTGGAGAGGGGGAATAAGAATGCCAGTGATGGTAAATAACATGCAGGATAAAATCGAGGTTTCCGAGGAACTCTTATCTTTGCTGGAGAACATTGGAAATTTCCTGCTGCGCCTGGAGGGGCAGTCCCTGCAATGTGAAGTAAGTATTATCCTGGTAGACAATAGTTACATTCAGGAATTGAATCTTACTTACCGGGGATATGACTGCCCCACGGATGTGTTATCCTTTAACCTGCAGGATAATATCACAGATGAGGACGAAGATAAAATACTGGGGGATGTGGTAGTCTCCGTAGAAAAGGCGGAGGAACAGGCCACAGCCTACGGGAATACTTTAAGGCAGGAGATTGCATTTTTATCTGTACATGGTATACTTCATTTATTGGGGTATGACCATGAGACAGCAGGGGCAGAGCAGGAGATGAATGAAAAGCAGGAACTGGCATTGAAAAAGTTTAAGCTTAGATAAGCTGTCCCGGCCTCACGGCAACCCGAAATTCCGGTGCAATCTTATTTGGGAAGATGACCCTATGAAACATACTAAACTGATTAAAAGTTTTAGAGATGCTTTCCGCGGAATAATTTATGCTTTTCGCAGCGAAAGGAATTTGCACCTTCACCTCATTGGCACTGTAGTGGCTCTGGCGGCTTCGTTCTATTTGAAAGTGGAAAAGTTTGAGCTTCTCTTTGTTGTCACGGCCATTTTTCTGGTGTTTATTACGGAAATGATCAATACCGCCGTAGAGGCAACCGTGGACCTGAAAACAAAACAATTTCACCCACTGGCCCGTATAGCCAAAAATGTGGCGGCGGGGGCGGTTTTATGTGCCGCCCTGTTTGCTCTTGTGGTTGCTTATGTTGTCTTTGCGGACAGGCTGAAAAATCTCTGGTAAGTTTTATTTTTAAGAGGGGGAATCATTTTAAAATGAAACTGGGTTCTAGCCATGCTGTTGTCGATAACAAAGTGCTGGTCCTGGTTACAGTGGTACTTGTTTTAAATACGGTGCTTGTCGGGTTAAATTTTAATATACTCTACATGCAATTTATGGATAATAAAGAAGGCTTAATTTCTAAACAGGTTATGGCCCAGGATTTGCTAGAATACAGCAAGCGCCTGGCCCAGGATTTGGGAGTGCAAAACCGCACCTCCGTAAAGGAAGCACTGGCTACTTTTAACTACGAAATTGACCTGGCCAAAGATAGTGATGAACTGGCCCGGTTAATATTCACTCACGGCCGCCAGCTGCAGGAAACCATACTGAGGGAGTGGGATGCCCTTTTACGGGAGAAAGTTTTAATTGTCATTAACCAGGACAAAAATTTAAAGAAAAAAACAGGGAAAATACAATTTACGCTGCGCATTTCCAATACCGACGGAGTGGTTGCCGATCCGCAGGTTCTCCATGAAGACACCTTAAAGGAAATACTTAATCTTTACCTGGAAGGCGGAATGGCCCAGGAACGGGTTTTTCGCATCGAGGTGGAGGAAAGCCGCAGCCGCATGCTTGTCCCTTACAATCCCCTGGATTATATTCAGGCTCTTACCGAGGAACTGGACTCTTTAAGGGTCAGCATGCATGAAATGCGGGTTGCAACCGGTCTTGCCGAGATGGCCGGCCCCGGAGTGGCGATCAGGCTGTACGATGCTCCCGACGGTTACAGCGCCAGTGATATAATCCATGATTCCGATGTCCGGGATGTGGTAAACGAGCTCTTTGCGGCGGGGGCCAAAGGAGTATCCGTTGGCGGGCAGCGCCTTATAGCTACTTCCCCTATTCGCTGCGTGGGCCCTGTTATAAGGGTTAACCAAAAAGAGATATCTGCCAATCCGGTGGTGATCGAAGCGGTGGGAGATCCGGAGGTCTTAGCCAGCGGACTGGATATAATACGGTTTTCCCTGGAATTTCACCGCAATTTCCGTATTGAAATTGAAAAGAAAGATAACATTGTCCTTCCTTATTTAAGGAACTAAGGGGCAGGGGGGCTTTTCCATGAATGACCATGAGCTAATCAGGCTGGCCAGGGAGGCACTTCCCTTTGCTTACGCTCCATATTCCGGTTACAGGGTGGGAGCCGCACTTTTGACCGTAGAGGGGCGCATATTCCAGGGGGTAAATGTGGAAAACGCCTCTTATGGGCTGACCATTTGTGCAGAAAGAGCGGCACTGGCAGCAGCTGTTGCTGCCGGATACAGCTCTTTTGCTGTGCTTGCCGTTGCCTCTGAGGGTGAGAGCGAACCTTTGCCCTGCGGCGCCTGCCGCCAGGTTCTCAGGGAGTTTGGCAGCCTGAGGGTAGTAGTTGCCGGAAAAAAGGAAAAGATCCTTTCCTTTACCCTGGAGGATCTTTTGCCTTATCCTTTCACCTTTGAAAAGTGAAAACTTTTTCAGAAAAAATAAATATATAGCAGGGAAATAATAAAAGCTATAAAGATGACAATTACTGTGGTGACCAGTCCCGTATATACTACCAGGAACATACCGGCAAAGAGCACCAGAAAAAAAATGATGTTTAAAATCAGAGCCTTATTGCCTCTAGCTTTAAGTTCTTTTTTTTGTTCTTCTTCCATTTCGGCACTCCTTTAGTAAAGAATAATTGAGAGCATATATCTACATATTAAAATAATCTTGTTTGGAAGTAAAGAGGTAAGTTAATGTTTGTATCAGGATTTGTTTCTGTTGTCGGCCGCCCCAATGTGGGGAAATCCACTTTGATTAATTCTTTTCTGGGCCGGAAGCTGCTTATTGTTTCCGACAAACCCCAGACTACGAGAAATCGTATCCAGGCCATTCTTACCACGGAGCAGGCCCAGGTTATTTTTTTGGATACCCCGGGGATTCACAAGCCGAAGCATAAACTGGGGGATTATATGGTTAAAATTGCCCTGGAAGCCTTAAAAGAGGTGGAATTAATTCTCTTCATGGTAGAAGCCACCTCCCCACCCGGCCCGGGAGACAGTTATATCGCTGCTTTACTGCGTGAAGTTGATACGCCCGTATTTTTAGTTGTTAATAAAACAGATCTGGCCCCGGCACAGTTTGAGCAGGAATGGCTTCCTCTGTACCTGCAGCTGGGCAGGTTTAAAAAACATTTTCTTGTATCTGCCCTGCAGGGAAGCAATTTAAGCCCCCTTCTGGAAGAAGCTACCGGGATTTTACCGCCCGGGCCCCTTTATTATCCACCGGAAATGACCGTTGATCGCCCCGAGGAGTTCCTGGTAGGGGAAATGATCAGGGAAAAAATATTTTTACAGACCAGGGATGAAGTACCCCACTCCGTGGCGGTGGAAGTAGACAGCATGGATTTGCGGAAGGACAGGGATTTACTGGATATCAGGGCGGTAATCTACGTGGAAAAAGAATCCCAAAAAGGAATTATTATCGGTAAAAACGGCACTATGTTAAAACAAATCGGCACGGAAGCGCGCCTGGAACTGGAAAAGCTCCTGGGAAACCCGGTGTTTCTCGATCTATGGGTAAAGGTTAAAAAGGACTGGCGCCGCAAGGAAAACAATCTCCGGCAGTTTGGCTACGAGTAGTATGCATGCTTGGAGGGGTGAGACTGTTGAAGCTTTTTAAGACCAGGGCGCTGGTTTTACGCTCCCGGCCCCTGGGTGAAAGGGACAGGCTCCTGAGCCTTTTTACCTGGGAGAAAGGCAAGTTGGGCGCCGTAGCCCCCGGTGCCCGCAGGATAAAAAGCAAACTGGCGGCGGGAGTAGATTATTTTACCTGCGCTTCTTTTTTATTACATAGAGGAAAATCTCTCTGCACGGTGACACAGCTGGAGGTGGAGTTCGCGTTCCGCAAGATCAGGGAAAATATAAAAGATTATACTTACGGCATGTATTTCTGCGAATTGGTGGAAAAATTGGTAGAGGAGGGAGAACCGCACCCGGCTATCTTTAACCTTCTTTTGGAGTGCTGGCGCTGCCTGGATGACAGCAGTGCCGACAGGGAAATTTTAGCCCGTTATTTTGAGTTAAAATTACTTTCCCTGCTCGGTTATCACCCCCATTTTAAAGACTGCCTTTATTGCGGCGACACCAAAGGGCCTTTTTTTTGGAGCATCAACTCCGGAGGGGTGTTCTGTGAAAGGTGCCGTCCCCGTGAAGGGGCAGTATTTTTTATTTCCAGCGGCACCCACGCCATGGCTGACAGGCTTTTAAATTTATTTCCTGCTGCAAAAATTCTCAATTTACGGGCCACGGAAGAGCAAAAAAATGAGCTGCAGGGTTTTACCCGTCAGTTTTTACTGCAATGGACAGGCACAGGTCCTTTTAAAGGTCTTTCCTTTCTGGAAAAACTTAACGCTCAGGAAAAGGATAAAAAAACAAACAATGCACCACAATAAAAATAGTCTAGTAGTCTGTAGTCTAGTGAAAGGATCTGTTAACGATGCAAATAACCCTTGAACAGGTAGAGATTTTAAAGGAAAAAGCAGGTTTAAGCTATAAAGAGGCTCTGGAGCTCCTGGAAAAAACGGGCGGCGATCTCCTAAAAGCCCTGGCTTCTTTAGATGAGGATGGTAAAGACAGCTTTGTCAGCGATGACAATAAAGAAAAGATCTGGCGGAAGGTCATGAAAAAAGGCAAAGAAATGAAGATAAAAGTCAACCGTCCCGGCGGCACGATCTTTCGTGTTCCCCTGGTTCTTGGTGTAATCGGCGCAGTAGCCTTTCCCCGCGTGGCCTCCTGGAGTATGCTGGCTTTATTGCTGACGCGCTGTTCTCTGGAGATAGATTTTCATTAAAGCCGATTTTTTCCTAAGCTGTGCGCTGATTATTTCTTTTTCTTGACACCCGTTAAATTTTTTGCTAAATTTAAGTGCAGAAAATTTATCTGGTGCGATGCTGGAAAAAAAGTAACCGGGCAATGTAACCGTTATAGAGAGCCGGGAAATGGTGGAAACCCGGCCGGGACAGCCCCGGTGAAAGGCCTTCCAAAGCCATGCTCCAAACAAAAGAGCCCTTCAAGGGGAAATAGGGTGGAACCGCGGGAGTTAATTCCCGTCCCTAGAGCGTCTAGGGCTTTTTTATTTTGGAATGCTTATAATAACCTTTTAAAGGAGGGGTAAGCGTGTTGACTTTTCAGGAACTGATGATCAGGCTGCAGGATTTTTGGGCCAGAAAAGGGTGCGTAATCTGGCAGCCCTATGATGTGGAGAAGGGTGCCGGGACCATGAATCCGGCCACGTTTCTACGTTCGTTGGGGCCGGAACCCTGGAAAGTGGCCTATGTTGAACCTTCGCGCCGGCCAGGGGATGGGCGCTACGGGGAAAACCCCAACCGCCTTTATCAACATCACCAGTACCAGGTTATTCTCAAACCGGCGCCGCCGGATATACAGGATCTTTACCTGGAAAGCCTTTCCTACCTGGGCATGAATCCACAAGAACACGATATTCGCTTTGTTGAAGATGATTGGGAGTCTCCCACCCTGGGCGCCTGGGGGCTGGGCTGGGAAGTCTGGCTGGATGGTATGGAAATCACCCAGTTTACATACTTTCAGCAGGTGGGGGGATTCGATCTGGAAGCTGTCCCCGTAGAGCTTACTTATGGCCTGGAGCGCATTGCCATGTTCATACAAAAATGCGATAATGTTTTTGATTTGCAGTGGACGCCGGAGATAACTTACGGAGATGTTTTTCAGAAAGCGGAGCAGGAACATTCCCGCTACAGTTTTGAAGAAGCGGACACGGCCTTAATCCTGGAGTTGTTTTCGCTGTATGAAAAAGAAAGCAAACGGGTTTTAGAAAAGGGCCTGGTTTTACCGGCTTATGACTATGTTTTAAAATGCTCCCATGCTTTTAACATCCTTGATGCCCGCGGTGCCATCAGTGTCACGGAACGTACCGGGTATATCGCCCGTATCAGGGAACTGGCGCGGCAGTGCGGCAGGCGTTACCTGGAGCAGAGGGAGGAAGCCCAATTTCCTTTAATGAAAGCCGCAGGTAAAAATTTATTTATAGGTGGTGAGTAAATGGCTGCACGAGATTTACTGCTGGAAATTGGCAGCGAGGAGATCCCGGCTCGTTTTATGCCCGGGGGGTTAAGGCAGCTCAGGGAAAAAACGGGGGAGCTTTTAAAAGAGTATCACCTTACTTTTGAGGATGTTCTTACTTTTGGCACCCCTCGCCGCCTGGTTGTCCTGGTAAAAAACCTGGCCGGGGAACAAACGGCCAGAGAAGAAAAGATAAAGGGCCCCTCCCGGGAGGTGGCCTTTGACAGCGAAGGGAGACCTACGAAAGCTGCCCTGGGCTTTGCCGCAAAGCTCGGGCTTAAGGTGGAGGAGCTGGATCTGGAGAGGGTGGGCCAAAAGGAATACCTCTCGGCGGTGCAAAAAATATCCGGGGAAAAAACGGCGGAAATTTTGATGAATTTACTGCCCCTCCTGATCAAGACCCTTACTTTTCCCAAAAACATGTTCTGGGAGGAGAGCAGGACAAGGTTTCCGCGCCCCGTACGCTGGCTGCTCTGTTTATACGGTAACGAGGTCATTCCTTTTACATATGCCGGTTTGACTGCCGGCAGCGAAACCAGGGGGCACCGTTTTCTGGCTCCCGGCCCCATTACCGTCCGTGACCCCGCTCATTACTTCCGCAGCCTGAAAGAGTCAGGTGTCGTTGTGGACCAGGAGCAGCGGTCGCAGATGATCAAAGAGAAAGTCCTGGCAGCGGCTGCCGGCCAACAATTACAGGCATGTATTGATCCCGCTTTGCTGGAGGAGGTCGTTTTCCTCGTAGAATCACCGGAGGCCATACTCTGTTCCTTTCCCGAGAGCTACCTGCAGTTGCCCCGGGAAGTGCTGGTCACCACCATGCAGAGCCACCAGCGTTATTTCCCCGTG